>NZ_KV837631.1:8110-105726 GCF_001838575.1 Streptococcus sp. HMSC034B03 | reverse complement strand
TGTGTCTTCTACAACATCATGTAAAAAACCGCAAGCGACACTGACCGCATCCAACTTTAGCTTAGCTAAAATCCCTGCCACTTGAATCGGATGGATGATATAGGGCTCCCCTGATTGGCGAAATTGCCCTCTATGTCGATCTACTGCATAGAATAGAGCTTTTTGAACCAAGACAACATCTTCTGATGATAAATACTTTCTAGTAAGAGCGACCACTTGATCGCCCGTCAAATTCACTTCTTTTGGCATATTCTCTCTCCAGTTCTTCCTACCATTTTATCACTTTTAAGGCAATATGAAAACAAGGAAACACAGAAGAATGCAAAGCTTCTGTGAGAAATGGTCGATTTTTTTCAAACTGCGATTACATATAAGCCATATCCAGTAAATAGCAATTACCCTAAGTTTAGAAAAAGCCCGCCTTAAATAGGCGGGTTGTGATGAAAGAGGTGATGCTTTTCTGCATGTAGCATATCTCCGATAAATTCAACATAAGCATAAATGAGATAGCAAGCTGATACAACACCTAAAATAGCAATAAACAGCTCAAATAAGGTAGATAAAGACATGATGAACCTCCTCTCCTTACCAAGCAAAAGCAGTTTTCGCAATCTAGCCAGCAGATTTGTTTCCGTGCTTCCATCCTTTCTAGCCAAGCTAGATATTTCACTTATATTATACCAAAGTTAGGAGTTAAGAACAATAAAGACCAGCCCTATTAATGAAATTTTCCGACTACATCAACTCTGTCAGTACACTGACTGCACTGAGTGCGTAAAGTGGAGCTGTCTCTGTCCGCAAGATACGTGGACCCAGTCCTGCAAGTATAGCTCCTGCCTCTTCCAATGTGGCAATTTCTGCTGGAGACAGACCGCCTTCTGGACCAAAGACAAATAAAATTCGACTTCCTTTTTTAAGTCCTGTCACAGCCTTGACCAAAGCAGCAGACTCTCCCTCTTTGGCAGATTCCTCATAAGCTACAATGACGCAGTCAAACTGACTCAAACAATCTAAAAAATCAACTTTCTTCTCAAAAAGTCGGACTTCTGGAATCAGATTGCGCTTGCTTTGCTCGGCTGCTCCCAAAACAATCTTCTCTAGTTTGTCTGCTTTTTTAGCAAGTTTCTTACCATCCCACTTGGTAACAGACCAGTCGGACGGAAAGGCCCAGATAGCAGCTGCACCCAGTTCCGTCGTTTTCTGAGCTACCCATTCCAGCTTGTCTCCTTTGGGAAAGCCAGAAGCAACCGTCACATGAATCGGCAGCTCCGCGTTGTCTGGTAATTCTTCTACCAGATTCAACACATGGCGCTCCCTATCCGAAACTCTTGCTAGACGTTTAATACCATCCTCAAAAACCAGTACTACCTCATCATCTTCTACCAAACGCATAACAGAAAACATATGCTTGAGGGTATCTTTATCTCTGATAATGACAGGATTTTCAACCTGTCCTTTCACAAAATACTGCTGCATCTAACCTCCTATCACTCCTGAAATCTCCTTGGTTTTCTTAAAGACACAGGCATTCCACTCGCCCTGAATCATGTGGGTCTCAAGGAAAAATCCAGCAGCTTCTGCTGACTCCCGCACCAGATTCCATTTCTCAGAGATAATTCCGCTCATAATCAGGTAGCCCTCATCCTTAAGCAAACGGTAAGCATCATCCGTTAGATTTACCAAAATATCCGCCAGAATATTGGCTACAATGACATCAGCCTCGATTTCCACACCTCGGAGAAGGTCCCCCGACGCTACATGGATGTTCTCCATGTCAGGATTGAGCTCAATATTCTCCTGAGCCACGCGCACCGCCACCTCATCCAAGTCGTAAGCATAGATGTCCTTTGCACCCAAGAGAGAGCTAGCAATAGAGAGAACACCAGAGCCAGTCCCTACATCCAACACTGTTTCTCCGCCACGCAGAATCTGCTCCAAAACAAAGAGGCTCATCTTGGTTGTCGGGTGAGTACCCGTACCAAAGGCCATACCGGGATCCAGCTTGATAATCTTCTCTCCAATAGTCGCCTCGTAATCCGTCCAAGACGGCACAATCGTCAAGTCATGGGTAACACGGGCTGGCTCAAAATATTTTTTCCAATTGTCCGCCCAATCTTCCTCTGCCAGCTGCTGAGTGGTTAACTGGGTTTCTCCAATCTCCAAACCAAAATCCCTCAACTGAGCCAAATACTCTTTCACTTCCTGACGAATCATTTCAAGGTTCACTGTTTCTGGGTAATAAGCCGTAATGGCAACCGTATTCAGCTGCTTTACCTGAGGCAGCACCTCCCCAAAAGGACCAGCTTCCCCCAGATAATCCGCACTGTCATCAATCGCCACACCTTGACTGCCTAGGTCAATCAGAATATTACTGACCGCTTCTTCCGCCTCACGGCTGACCGTGATAGTTAGTTCTTGCCAAGTGTTCATGTGTCATTCCTTTCTTTTAATACTCTTCGTCATATAAACCATATCCATGCCCTCTTGCTCTGGTTCAGTATGCGTTTGATGATAGCCGCATTTTTCATAAAATTTGACCATAGGCTCATCTTGGAAAACCGTACACAAATCCCACTGAGTAATCGTAGGAAATCTTTTCTCTAGCAGGCGAATCCCTTCGTAGCCATAGCTTTTTCGCTGATATTGAGGCAAAATCGCAGCTGTACCAAGCCAACCTTTTGTTCGCTCATCGTTGGTTTGCAAGCGAAGAAAGCCAACAATTTCTTCGTCATCTTTGACAAAATAGTAAAAACTATTAAGACGTTCCACCAACTTCCACCTAATCCGCTCCCTATCTTCCAGATAAGGATCATACTGGTCATGATATTTTTCGTAGACAGCTTTAAAACTAACACGTTGAATACTGATAATGGTTTCTAAATCTGTAGCTTCTGCTTGTTCTATATGAATCATCTCTGCACCTCCAAATAATCTCCCAATCTACTTTTTAACTGTGAGATGACGTTTTCATCCGCTAATAATTCTTCTATATTTACTAATTTGTAGCCTTGTCCTTCGTCACCAAAGACAATCTGATCTATCAGTTCTTGACAGATAGAAGCCACCATGAAAACAGAAACTTTCTCAGGATGAACAAAGCCTTGATAACATTTGACCCATGTAATGGATTCCTCTTTGAGTTCAATGCCCAGCTCCTCAAAGACTTCTCTTCTAATGCACTCAAAAGGTGTCTCGTCCTTTTCTCTCCCACCGCCGGGAAAATCCCACATATTGGGATAAGGAATAGTGGGAATATCGTCTCTTAAAATGGTTAAAATTGTATCGCCATGCAGCAAAGCAATTTTACAGCCTGAGAAATCAAACGTTTGATACAAAACAGTCATATCACTCATTCTTCCCTACCTCCGTAAAATCAGTGATCTTCTTAGGCACGCTTGTATTTCAGTATCTAGGATAGGGATAAAAGTCCGTCTCTTTCAAATCTGCTCTGGCTTTTTCAAAAACTTTATTATTCCAGACAATTTCAAATTCCTCTGCCGCTGGATCTGCCAGAAAGTCCATGAGAGCATCTAATCCCTCTTCGGCCGTCTTCTTCAAGAAGTCCACAAAGTAGGTCAGGAATTCACGAGACAGGCCTTTCTTTGGCTCATAAGGAACAACTGTTAGATAATCCTCTGTTTCAAAGTGAGACTTAGCAGGATTATAAAAGAGAACGCTTTCTTCAAAGAAAATGTCTTCTGTGCTACTTTCTCCATCCACATCTAACAGTTCGATGCCATTTGCATTTTGTACTTCTAAGAGAAAGGACACTTCTACGGCATGATTCTTCTTATCCCAGTTTATCTCATAGTCAAATGGAAAACATTTCTCCATTTCTTCATTTAATATATCCAAAAATCCATATTTAACCATAGCCAGCCTCTCTCCAATCCTTTAAAATGTGTTAAAATAGATACAACTATAGTAACATAAATCAGAACAGTTGAAAAGAATACCAGTAAGGAGGAAAACGTATGCCAGACAATTTAGCGATTCGTATGCGGCCTAAAAATATCAATCAGGTCATCGGTCAGAAACATCTGGTTGGCGAAGGAAAAATCATTCGTCGCATGGTGGAAGCCAATCGCCTGTCTTCCATGATTCTCTACGGTCCACCAGGGATTGGCAAGACTTCCATTGCTTCAGCCATCGCTGGTACTACAAAATTTGCTTTTCGGACCTTTAATGCCACCGTTGATAGTAAGAAGCGCCTGCAAGAGATTGCGGAAGAAGCAAAATTCTCTGGTGGTTTAGTGCTGCTGTTAGATGAGATTCACCGCTTGGAAAAGACCAAGCAGGACTTCCTCCTCCCTCTTTTAGAAAACGGTCTGGTCATCATGATTGGCGCCACAACAGAAAATCCCTTTTTCTCTGTCACTCCCGCTATTCGCAGCCGGGTACAGATTTTCGAGCTGGAACCTCTGACAAATGATGATATTAAACAAGCCATTCAAACAGCCCTGACGGACACCGAACGAGGTTTTGATTTTCCTGTCCAGCTAGATGATGACGCTCTGGATTTCATTACCACTTCCACCAACGGTGACCTGCGCTCAGCCTTTAATTCTCTAGATTTAGCAGTTCTCTCTACCAAAGAGGATACTGAAGGGGTTCGCCATATCACTCTCGATATTATGGAAAACAGCCTGCAAAAGAGCTACATCACTATGGACAAAGACGGAGACGGTCATTATGACGTCCTGTCCGCCTTACAGAAGTCCATCCGCGGGTCTGATGTCAATGCCAGTCTCCATTATGCAGCTCGCTTGATTGAAGCTGGAGACCTTCCCAGCCTCGCACGACGCCTGACGGTCATTGCTTATGAAGACATTGGTTTGGCAAATCCCGATGCTCAGATTCATACAGTGACCGCACTTGAAGCCGCTCAAAAAATTGGGTTCCCAGAAGCTCGCATCCTCATTGCCAACATTGTCATTGACCTAGCACTTTCTCCTAAGTCCAACTCTGCCATAGTAGCTATAGATAAAGCTCTTTCTGATTTGCGACAAAATGGAAACTTACCTATCCCCCGCCATCTACGAGACGGTCACTACGCTGGTAGCAAGGAGCTGGGAAATGCGCAAGATTACAAATATCCACATAACTATCCTGGTAATTGGGTGCAGCAAGACTACCTTCCTGAAAAAATTAAAAATGCCGATTATTTCACTCCGAACGAAAACGGGAAGTACGAACGAGCCCTTGGCATGACTAAAAATAAGATTGAACAACTCAAAAACCACTAAAAAATCGTGGTATCGTTTGCAAAAAATCAATTTTTTCTCTTGAATTTTTCAAAAATTGTGGTATCATAATTATAGAAACGCTGTGGTGTACGACTTCACACTTAAGTGTTGACCGACTATTTTTTGTATTATTAGGGAAACAAAAGACTTCTAACAGCTTGCAGGCCGTTTCACGCGGAAGCAGCTTCAGTTAGAGCGAGTTGCCCACCTGCTTAATTGCGCGGGTTCAATACAAATCGTGAAGGTCCGGCACCAATACAGCTTTTTCTGTTGCCTCCTTAGCTCAGTTGGTAGAGCAGTGGACTCTTAATCCATGGGTCACAGGTTCGAGCCCTGTAGGGGGCATCTAATATTTACATACAAAAGCCTATCATATAGGCTTTTTTACTTACTCTCAACTATTTTTGCCCCATCATTTGCCCCACTTTTAAATCTATCTTTTCTTTTTGAATCAAATTACATCTTAACAAATAGTGTAAAGCCAGTTACTTTTGCTTTGATGCCATACAATATTTTCATGTAGAGAAGACAAATTTTATCTTCTCTTTTTATTTTCAAAATGATAAAAACTGATTTTCTTTTCATGAATCAGACTGAAATTTCCAAATTGTCCATTTATTTTATTGACATTTCCTATAAAAAATGTAGAACACTTCTATTATCAAACTATACTATATAGGGGGAGTATTGATATGAAATTTTCTAATTGTTTATTGCTATTCCTTGCAGGAGTTGTTTTTGTCCTTTTAGCACTTTTTCTATTTACAAACCCAGTAGCTAATCTTGTTGCTTACAGCTGGTGGATTGCATTTGGTTTATTGGTTGCTTCTATAGTGGCTATTTTAAGCTATTTCTCTGTGCCAAAAGAGCTTCGCTCACCTGTTTATCTTTTCCAAGGGATTGTTAATCTTCTCTTAGTTCTTTACCTCGTTGCCTATGGCTTTGTGACCCTGCCGGTTGTCATTCCAACTGTTTTAGGAATTTGGTTAATTGTAGAAGCCATTATAGCTTTCTTTAAAGGCAATCGTCTGGGATTGATTTTCCCTATTATTGGCAACCATATCATGTGGATAGCGTTGCTTGCATTTTTACTAGGTCTAGTGATTCTGTTCAATCCAGTAGCTACAAGTGTCTTTGTCGTTTATGTCGTTGCCTTTGCATTTTTAATTGCTGGTTTTACCTATATCGTTGATGCCTTTCGTAAATAATCTCGCTGCCATTTTGGGCATATTAAAATAGCTGGGAAGTTACATTCTCAGCTTTTTCATATCTTATTTGTCACTTTTTCGCATTCCATTCAGCATAGAATTGATCTAAGTATTCTTCCAAAAAACGATGCCTGCCCATGGCTAATTGCTTGGCATAATTTGTATTCATCAAATCTTTTAACTTCAACAACTTTTCATAAAAATGTAGAATTGCTGTTCCTTTATTGCTTCGATATTCTTCTACCGTCATATCTTCTCGTGGTCGCAAGGCAGGGTCATGAATGGGTCTGCCCGTATGTCCAGAATAAGCCATAGCTCGCGCTATTCCAATCGCTCCAATCGCATCCAAACGGTCAGCGTCTTGAACAATTTTCCCCTCCAAAGTGCTGACATTCTTCTGTTGATGACCACCTTTAAATGACATCGTTGAAATAATATCCAGCACATGAGCTATTTCCGCATCTGAAGCCTGATGATTCTGTAGCCATTGCTCAACCTTTTGCAAGCCCACCTCTTCATTCTCATTTAATTTCCCGTCAGCTATATCATGCAGCAAGGCAGCTAGCTCACAAATAAAAGCATCTGCTTGTTCTTGTTTGGCAATTTCTACAGCATTGTTCGTGACACGCACAATATGCCACCAGTCATGCCCGCTCATCTCGTCTTTCAGTTCAGCATAAACAAAATCTCTCGCTTCTTGAAGAATTTTCGCTTGTCTATCCGTTATCATCTGTCACCCTTTTTATTTATATACACAAAAATCTCGAAGCGATTTCGAGATTTTTTGATTGAACTCACTTTTCAAGCCCAATCGTTTTCATTTTTTGTTGAATTTGTTGATACACCTGATTCCAGTCATTTGGATTTGCAATATCTAAATCATCCGTTGCAATTCTCATTTTAGGACTATAATTGTAATCTTCATACCAATTTTGATAATGCTTGTAAAGCAGCTGATAGTAGTCAGCGAGCCCATTTTCTTCATTTGGTTGCTCATAATCGCGACCACGTTTTTTGATATTGTTCATAATATGATCGAAACTTCCGTCTAAATAAATCAACAAATCTGGCGCCTTCTTAGGCAAACCTTGGATTTCTTCCATCATATTGTCCAAAAGTTCCAAGTAGATATTGTACTCTTGCTCACTAATGCTACCTTTGAGGGTATTGATGTAAGTAAACAGAGCATCTTCATAGATAGAACGATCTAGAATATTGTTGTCATCATGATAAGCCGCTTTGATCATTTTAAAGCGTTTATTTAGAAAATAAATCTGCAAAGCAAAACCATACTTATCAGGATCTTCATAATACTTATCCAAAATAGGATTTTCTTCTACAGGCTCAAAAAAAGGCTGTGTTCCTAATTCCTCGGCTAATCGATAAGTGTAAGTCGTCTTACCTACCCCAATCATGCCCGCTAAAATAATCACTATCTTCCTGCACCTCCAAAATCTATCTAATATCAGGTCATCAGCTTCAGTAAAAACACCATATATTGTGCTAAAAAAAATAATAACACAATATATTGATGGCGTCAAGATATAAAACTTCTAAATGTACAAACAAAAATAACTTTGTACAAAGAAGCACGATTAGCTCTAATACAAGCATTATTTTTAGGATTCTCCATTTGTGACAGTAAATTTGATATGCGAATAATCTTTTTCTAAATCTTTTCCTTTCAAAAAAGCCGTCGCATCTTTTTTAATCTGAATGAGGTCAATTCCTTGCGCTTGTGCTGCAAATACACAACCACAATAACATTGGCGGTAAATGTCGTACTCCTCGCACATTTCGACTGAGCGCTTATAGCCTTGATTTTTCTTGAAATCACTAGGAAGATACTGCGTTGCATAAACTTTCTGTACTTCAATTCCAACGCTATTGATTGTCTGCGAATTTTTATGAGGGCTGATTGTCAAGGCACTTCCAAAATAGTCAAATCCCAAATCAACCGCCACTTGTGCCGTTTTATCCAAGCGATAATCATAGCAAACTTTACAACGATCGCCACCTTCCGGCTCTTCTTCCAAACCGTGTACTGTTCGGAAAAATTCTTGTGGCTCATAGGGGGCTTCTAAATATTGAACATGATTACCAGTATTTTCATTGAAATCGTGAACAAATTTTTGGGCAACATAGGCACGGCGTTGGTATTCTGCTTTGGGGTGAATATTTGAATTGGCAAAATAAACCGTCACGTCCGCATACTGGGTTAAATACTCCAGCGTATAAGTTGAGCAAGGTGCACAGCAGGTGTGCATCAAAATCGTAGGACGCTTCTGGTCTGCTTCCCAAACTTTGACCATTTTTTGCATCACGCGGTCGTAATTGATCTTTTGATTGGGATTCATCTTGCTCAAAACGTCTTCAACATCAATCATCGTTCTCTCCTTAGAAATGTATCACTATTTTACCACAGAAAGAGAGTGGAGACAAATGGACAAAAGAGAATGGCTTTTTCAAACAGCATTAATTTATCAAGCAAGAAAAATAAAGTTCTGGTTCTTTTGGCTCTCTTTGTATTGATTGTACATGTACCCAGCTAAAAACTTTAAAAAAAGTGAGTTTGGATTTATCAAATCCAAACTCACTTCGCTTTTTATATCCTTCAAAAGCGCGTTTGCGCTTCAACATAAAAGCAATCTCGTGCAACATTAAACATCGTTAAGAGCTGTATGAGAAAAACAAATCTTCTCTTATTCATCAAATAATTCGTTGATTTTCTAGCTTGTTTTACTCTTTAAACTCTCTATATCTTAAATTACATCATCCCGCCCATCATACTTGGATCCATTGCTGGAGTTGGACTGGCTGGTTCTGGTTGGTTAGCAACAACTGCTTCAGTTGTTAAGATGAGGCTCGCTACTGAAGCTGCATTTTGAAGGGCAGAACGAGTAACCTTGACTGGGTCAATAATCCCAGCATCAATCATGTTCACCCATTCACCTGTAGCAGCATTAAAACCAGTTCCAGCTTCCGAATTTTTCAAGCGGTCAATGACGATAGAACCTTCAAATCCTGCATTCAAAGCGATTTGGCGAACAGGTTCTTCTAACGCACGAAGAACGATGTTGCGACCAGTTGCTTCGTCACCTGACAACTCTAGCGCTTCAACGGCACTTAAAACATTGACAAAGGCTGTTCCACCACCTGAGACAATTCCTTCTTCAACAGCGGCGCGAGTTGCATTGAGGGCATCTTCAATGCGGAGTTTCATTTCTTTGAGCTCTGTTTCTGTTGCAGCACCAACTTTGATGACAGCCACACCGCCTGACAATTTCGCTAAGCGTTCTTGGAGCTTTTCACGGTCAAAGTCAGACGTAGAACTTTCGATTTGGGATTTGATAACACCCACACGGTTTGCAATCGCTTCGGCATCACCAGAGCCTTCAACGATAACAGTGCTATCTTTGTCCACAGTCACTTTTGAGGCTTGTCCAAGCGCTTCAATCGTTGCATCTTTCAATTCCAGACCAAGATCTTCTGTAATTACTGTACCACCAGTCAAGATAGCAATATCTTCTAACATTGCTTTACGACGATCCCCAAATCCTGGTGCCTTCACAGCGACTACATTGAAAGTACCGCGGATTTTATTCAACACAAGAGTTGGAAGAGCTTCACCGTCTACATCATCTGCGATAATCAAAAGCGGACGGCTTGTTTTCAAAATACTTTCCAGCAAAGGAAGAATTTCTTGGATATTAGAAATCTTCTTATCTGTAATCAAGATATATGGATTATCTAAATCAGCAACCATTTTTTCATTATCTGTTACCATGTATTGAGAAAGATAGCCACGGTCAAACTGCATACCTTCCACAACATCAAGCTCTGTTTCCATTCCTTTTGATTCTTCAATAGTGATGACACCGTCGTTGCCAACTTTTTCCATAGCTTCAGAGATGTATTCTCCGACTTTTTCACTGCGTGATGATACGGCTGCAACTTGCGCAATGGCTTCTTTATTAGAAACCGGAACAGAATTTGCTTTTAAGGCTTCAACAGCTGTTGCAACAGCTGTTTCAATACCACGACGAATGCCGATTGGGTTTGCACCAGCCGTTACATTTTTGATTCCTTCACGGACAATTGCTTGCGTCAACACAGTCGCAGTAGTTGTTCCGTCACCAGCGATATCATTGGTTTTTGATGCAACTTCTGACACCAACTTAGCTCCCATATTTTCAAAATGATCTTCGAGTTCGATTTCTTTTGCAATGGTTACACCGTCGTTTGTGATGAGTGGTGAGCCAAATGATTTTTCAAGAACGACATTGCGTCCTTTAGGGCCTAAGGTTACTTTAACGGTATCTGCCAAAATATCTACACCACGCACCATGGCGCTTCTTGCATCTGCTGAAAATTTAATATCTTTTGCCATTTTTACAATTCCTCTTTCTATAAATTTTTATTTATTCAACAATCGCTAAAATATTTGCTTCATTGACAACGAGGTACTTTTCTTCGCCGTCTTTGACTTCAATTCCCGCATGGCTTTCAACGAGAACGGTATCACCAGCTTTTACGCTTGGAGCAACGAGTTCACCGTTGAGTGTACGAATTCCATCCCCGACAGCTACAACTTTTGCTGTCTTTGTTGCGTCTTGTCCTGCACCTGCAATGACAAAACCACCAACTTTTTGTTCTTTTTCTTCTACTTTTAAGACCACACGGTCGCCTAATGGTTTAAGCATTTGTTTACCTCCAATATCTTGTTTTAGCACTCTACAAGTGCGAGTGCTAATATTTACATTTTCTATTGTATCACTTGGTCAGAAATAGTCAAGAAAAAAACTCTGTCAAACGACAAAGTTTTTAGGGGGAAAGCAAATAAATTTTTATCGAACCAATCTTAATTTTTCTTCAAAATCATCAATGACTCTTTGAAGATTCAGTCGTCCTTTGTAAATACCATAACCAAAGACAAGCATGGCTAATATTCCCAACACTGCTAGGATTATTCCAAGAACAAAGGCAATGAGATTGGTTTGACAGAAGAAATAGATCAGAACAAGACCGATACTAGCAATAGTAAAGAAGAGACTAAACCAACGTCCGAGATTTTCAATCATGTGTTTTTGATATTGAATTTCCGTTTCATATCCTTGAATCAATTCTTGTTCTGTCATAATTTTCTCCTATTTTTAGTATTTCAATCCTGGGTTGAAGAATCCAACCAATACACCAAGGAAGGCTACTACAACGAGAAGTAACATTACTTTAATTGGTGAAAGGTTTTTCTTCGCCATCAACCACCAGCAAAAGACGATAAACAAAGCTGTCAATAGACCTGGATAGACACCGTCTAATTGATCTTGTAGTACCAAGAAAGCTTTTCCTGAAGAGTCTTTCAATTTGAAAGCTGTCTTAACAGGTACCCATGTCGCTGCAACAGCACCGATAACCATACCACCAATGATAGAAACAGACTTACGGATAGCTTGTCCTTGAGGTCCGACAAGAAATTCAACTGCTTTGTCACCAAGTTCATAGCCTTTAAAGTAGGCAAATTTCATACCGAAGTAAGCGAGCAAGTTCCAAACAACGATATAGAAAATTGCACCAAGTGGTGAGCCACCATTTGACAAACCGAGAGCAATACCTAGTATAATCGGAATCAAGGTACCAACAATCAGTGAATCACCAATCCCTGCAACAGGTCCCATCAGACCAGCACGAAGACCGTTGATTGTTTCATCATCTACTCCATCAGCCCCATTCGCACGCGCTTCTTCTAAACCTGCTGTAATCCCTACAATCAATGCACCTAATTGCGGCTCCGTGTTAAAGAATGCGGTGTAGGTGTGCATTGCTTTTGCTTGATCTTCTTTTTTAGAATATAATTCTTCCACGATTGGCAGCATTGAAGCTAGGTAGCCAAATGTTTGCATGTGTTCTTGTGAGAAGCAAGTTAAGTTCCCATAATACCAATGATGGAAAGATTTTCCTAATGTTTTTTTCGTTAATTTAACCATTTTAAATATCCTCCTCATCGTCGTCATCATCAAAACTTGCACTTGAAGCTGCTTGTGCTCTTACATTTTTAGCCATTTGAATTTCATAGAATAATACTGCGAAAATCAATGAAATTACTGCACAAGATACAAGGTTAAGTCCTAGTGAAGCTGCTAAAGTAAATCCAACAAAGAATGGAATGAAATCAACAGCTTTTTCAACGATTTGTTTTAAGAGGATGGCAATTCCGACACATGGAAGGAGAGAGCCGACTGTAAAGAGGGTTTTCATTGGAATACCATCCAATGGAAGAGCTGTTTTTAAAGCAGTAACCGCATCGGCACCTAATTTACACATAATAAGCGTTGGAAAGAATGAGAATACTAAATGGGAAATCCATGGGAAGCCCCAGTCTACCATGTACAGGCGTTTAAATTCACCTTTTTCAACAGCTTTCCAACCAATATGTTGCCAAAGCAAGTTCATAGTAGCGGTACCATAGAAAAGAACTGTACCGACTGTACCAACGAGTGTTCCCATTGATTTAGCCAAGTTAGCAGCGTCTGCAGAGTCAAGTGATAGTCCTTGCGATTGAATGGCAACCATTGCCAGAGGAATCCCAATATAAGAAACCGCACGCACGTCAGCTGAAACCGTACCACCAGGTGTTACCAAAGCGATATAAACGAGCTGCATAGCAACCCCACAGATGATACCTAATTTCACATCTCCTAGGATCAGTCCTGAAACTAAGCCACCTACAAGTGGGCGTCCAAGAGTATAGTTACCAATAGAAGTACCACCTAGGCCAGGCATGGATGATAGACAGGCAAATAACCCTAGTAAAGCGGCTTGAAACCACGAAATTGTCATAATAAAGCCTCCTTAATGCTTATTATATTTTGTTAAAAACCAAATTTAGACTTGAAATCGTCCCAATAGCCAATAGACACATCTGGTAAGAGTTGGAATTTTACTTTATAGCCAGCTTTTTGAATTGCTTCAAGCGCTTCAGCTTCTTCCTGTGTAATGGATTGGTTGTTTCCTAATTTAGTAGCGCCTGGACGATCATTAGCTGGACCAACAATGATTTCTTTGACATCACCAGGAACAAAACCCTGATCAACTAGTATTTCTTTCATGTCAATTGGATTTTTAGTAATCAAGAAATAGCGACTATCGGAATCCAATACCTTTTGTGATTTTTCTTTCCATGCTTCTTTTGTCCAAACGAATGTTTTTTTATCAGAAGCTGCTTTGTAGGCTTGTTTCAAAACTGTATTTCCTGCTGCAGCATTATTGACAGCAACTAAGCCGTCACAAGGATATTCTTTTGCCCAACGAGTTACTGTTTGACCGTGAATCATACGGTCATCAATACGTATAAATGAAATTGTCATGATAAATCTCCTTTTTAATCTTTTTTAAATATCGTCTTCATCCTCTTCGTCACTAGCAACTACATCAAATTTTTGCAGCGCTGCGGATGCTTCTGAGAGAATGGCTTGTGCCAATTCTTTTCCTTCCAACATATCTTTCATCACTAAGCCTGTGAGTGCCATTGTCAAATTGAGACCACCAAGTACGACTGCAGTGTTTAACTTGCCAAGTTCTGATAAAACATTGCAAGCTGTTGTCAAAGGGCTTCCTCCGACAATATCTGCTAATACCAAAACCGTATCTTCTGTTCCCAGATTTGCTAACGCTTGACGAAAGTCAAGAGCGAAATCATCAACGGATTTGCCCTCTTTCAGACCTACTGCAATGACTTGGTCGGTCTTATCCCCAGCGAACATCCTCAAAGAGCTTTGCACACCTTCTGCTAGTCCACCATGACTGACTAGTACTAGATATTTCATGTTCTTTCCTCCTTCATTTCCTAGCCTTATTTTACTAAATCTGGAACCGGTTTCACATTGTCAAATGTCACTTTGTAAAGATGACATTTGTTAGTTAAAATATGACAAATGTCATATAGTTTTTCAAAAGAAAAATAGGCAGCTTTGAGCTCAATCTCTCATCTGACTATTTTGATATTTATTCTTCGTTAAATCTCTATTTGCCTGTTTCTTCTATTTCCCTTTGAATGCTTGGTAAGATACTGTCTATTTCATTGTTTTTGAGAGCATTTCCTAGTAAATAATCTAGGCGTTCCAAAGAATGATAATCTAAGTCTCTGCTAATATCTAACACCGAATGCTTCATCATATGATCCAGTCGTTGCGATGTCAGCGAATCCAGTCCAAAGTCATCTGCCTGTAAAATCTTTTTCGTCTGACTGCTTTTAACAACTGATAACAAGACTGATGTCCCCTGCGACTTTTCAAATAGTTCTTGCTGATTTTTTTGATTTTGACACAATAATTTCATAAATTCCCAAGCTAATTTATCCTGTTTTGTCTTTGAAGACATAGCAAAAAGAGATGTTTTCACTTGGGTCGCAGGAATGCCCGCTTTAGCGGCCGGCATAGGAATGCAGGTCCAAGAAAATCTAGAATATTTTGCCACATGGTAGGGATAGGGTTTGTAGGTTCGATATTGAGCCAAACTCATTGGATAAAAGGCGACCTTACCTTCATCAAAATCATTTGACGTTACCTTGTACCGTTGATTTAATGAATCCAATTTACTGATAAAGGAGAGTGCCTGATGCATTTCTGCGCTATCAACATTGACACCACTTTGATTTCTCAGATGACCATTATAAGCTACTAAGGCCTGCTTCCAGGTATAATCCGTAATACCATACTGGTCAATCAGACCGTCCCCGTTTGTGTCCTTTGTGACTTTTTGACAAATCGCATACAAGTCTTCTAAAGTCCAATTAGAGTCAGGAATCGAAACTCCTTCCTTTTCCAGTAAATCCTTATTGACACACATCATGACAGGATTGCTTTCAATCGGTAAAGCATAGCTATGCCCTTGATATAGTCCTGCTTGGTAAGAAACCGGATAGTAAGCTGCAACGTCTTTTTTACTGAGCAAAGAATCTAAGGATTTGAAGGCACCAGAAGCCGCTAACATCGAAAAATCATTTTCAGGAACCATAAACACATCTGGCTGTTCACCTTTTAAAATTTTTTCAGCTAGCCAGCCGTCGTAATCTTTCTTAGGAATACCACTCTCATAGACCACTCTAACTTGTGAATGTGACTTTTCAAATTGTCGAATAATATTGTCTAATATTCTATTTTCACGGCTATTTGGGACATCCCAGCTGCTGCCTGCATACACTCCAATTCGCAACATTTTCTTCTGAGTAGATGTCCATAAAACAAAGCTAAGGGGCACTAAAAGGAGAGCCGAGATGAACATCGTCAAATACCTCATCCGCCACTTCATTTGTCATTGTCCTTACTAAAATCACGTTGGGTAACACCTGTCTGCACAGCCCAAATAGCTAATTGCGTGCGATCTCGCAAATTTAATTTCGTCAGAATGCCTGACAAGTAATTCCGCACTGTCCCTTCAGACAAGAACAACTTCGCTGCAATTTCCTTGTTTGATACTCCAAAGCCAATCTGCTGAATAATCTTCCACTCAGTCTGACTCATGTCTTCTACATTTTCTTCCGCAACAGAAATTGCAAAATTCGACTGCGCCATTTGTGAAAAGATTTTAAACACTTTGCTAGCAATGTTCGGATTAATCATAGCTCCGCCTTTGTGAACCGTTTGAATAGCTTGATACAATTCTTCAGTAGAAACTCCTTTTAAAATGTAACCAGAAGCTCCGTATTTCAATGCTGAAAAAATGAAATCATCGTCATCAAAAGTTGTTAAAATGATAATTTTGATATCTGGATAGTGCTCCTTGACCGCTTTTGTACAGAGAACGCCATCCATAACAGGCATTCGAATGTCCATCAAAATCACATCTGGATGTATATGGTGAAGTTTTTCGAGCACTTCCTTACCGTCACCGACTGTTCCCACCACTTCAATATCTGAATGAGCCGATAAAATAATTTGTAAAGACTCACGAATCAAGGCTTGATCATCTGCAATTAAAACTTTAATCATTCTTTCCTCCTATTTTCGGAATTTCAATATGAGTATAGAAACCGTTGCGATTTTCAAAATGAACACTCCCACCAATAATCGCCAAACGCTCCTGCATTTGTTTGAGACCATAACCATAGTGAAGCTCGTCAAAGCCGACCCCGTCATCTTGAATGGTCATGATATAATTTTCTTTTTCCAATAATTCAATCCAAATCGTCTTGGCGTGTCCATGCCGCACCGAATTTGTAATGGATTCTTGAATCACCCGAAAGACAATATCTTCTTTTGCAACATCCAAATCAATCGTGTCCCATTCATAGAGAAAATGGATTTCTAAATTAGAAATGGCTTCGTACTCTCGAATAATTTTAAGCAGTGCTTCTTTTAAACTATTGTTTTCTAGAGCGCCAGGACGCATTTTATTGAGCGAGCCTCGCACATCGCGGATACCGTCTCGCACAACCACAGAAACATTTTCCAACTGCTCCTTAGCACGATTTTTGTCAATATCCACCAATACTTTAACCGCATCAATCCCAGCTGAAATTCCTGTCAAAGCATGCCCTAATGTATCATGGATTTCTCTGGCAATCCGCTTTCTTTCACGGTCTTCCGCAATTTTTTCAGATAAGGCTAAATAACTATTCAACTCGCGATTGGCTTGTGCCGCCATCCGCAATTCTTCTTCAATATGATGTTTTTCGGTCATCGCAGATAAAATATAGAATAGTAGAGAAATCATAAAGACAACTAGATTCAGTGAAAAGAGAAAATTCTTTCCAAAAAGGAGAGCCATGCGAATCGATTCTGGACAAAAGCGAATGTAGGTATCTAACGAAGGCAATTTGACAAAAAGCGACATTAAATCATAGTTGGATAAGAGCAACATGGTAAAACTCAAAATGATAAAGGAAAACCAGTATTTCCGATCTTTTGAGGTGTTAAATTCTTTGGAACCATAAAAAATATCTGCAAAAACTAAGAGAATCAGACCATTATAAGAAGAATGCAAGACAGAAAAGATAACTAACATCAGCAAAATCTCAATAATAGTTACTTTATCATAAACGGATAGCTGATTTGGATGCTTCTCACGGTAATAAAAAACCAACAATAAGCAAGCATAAAAAGCAATAGACATCCAAAAGCTAAAACTCGGCGATCCTGGTATAGCATCTAAACGTCCTAACAGTGAATGAGCATATCCTTTTGCCACTACATAATTCGTTGCAAAAAGATAAATAGAGGCATTATAAACAATGGCAATAAAATTGATGACCATTAAAGCAATCTTGCTATAAAAAATACTTTTATTTTGTCTCATTATTGCCACCCTGTAATTGTATATTGAGCGATATTCTCTTTATTTACTAAATGAACAGGAATGAGATATTCCTCTTTGTAAGCTTGATGTTTCATCATGCGCTCAATCACTTCTGTCACCTTTCTGCCCATTTGAATCGGAGACTGAGCAACCGTCCCTTGAATATCATTGGTATTTGCCAAGAAATTTTTAATATCAGGTGAGCCATCTACGCCATAGATTGCAATCTTGTCTGTCACACCTTGATCTTTTATAGCCGCAAGAGCTCCGATAGCTGCACGATCATTTAAAGACATGACCACATTAAATTGCATCCCTTCATTCAGGGCTTTTTTTACTTGAGGCATACTTTCTTCTGTTTGCCCCAATGTCTCTCGCTCAGAGACCACCTGATAAGCAGGATGCCCTTTAATCGTGTCTAAAAATCCTTGAATTCGGTCCATCGCAGACACAGCGTTATGATGTTCCAATAGTAAAATCTTCGCACTTGACAATCGTTTCATCATATCGTTTGCTATCAACACACCGGCTTGATAATTGTCTGACACAATAGTAGTATCAACTTTAGCATCTTTGCTAACAGGTGCATCCACAACAATAATCTTGATTCCCGCTTTTCTGGCTTTATTTAAAGAAGTCAGAATCTTTGGACTGTCACTCTTAACTGGGTTTATAACAATCACATTTACTCTTTCTTGAACAAAATAATCAATCTGCTGACTTTGCTTGTCTTCGTCTAATTCTGGGTCCCGCACATAAAGTCGACTTCCTTGTTGATTGGTTTTTTTCTCAATTTCAGCATTTAAGGTTTTATAAAAATCATTGTTCATCGTCATATAGGTCGCTCCTATCTTGACTTGCTTGCTATCTGATGAATTCCCTTTTACATAGAGGAAAACTAAGCCAGCCAATACAAGGACAAACAGAGAAAATAATAGATATTTACGATAATAGCGACATTGCTTTTTTCCCTTACCTACTCCCATTTTTTCTCCTTATTAACACCAGTCTCAAACAGAAAACTCTGTTTTATCTAGATTTATTATATTATATTTATACAAAAAAGCAAAACCTCGTCAAGAAAAAGCAGTGTAAGAAACTTGAAAAATTCCCCTCACTTTCTTGTTTTTAAGCTCAAATTGAAATCAAATACAATACCTTCTCAGACTGTTAACTTCTATCTTGCGCATGTTATTCGTACTTTGTTGAAAGCATAAAATGTTGACTTTTTCGCTGACTAGAGACAAATAGACTGGATGTTGTCCAGCCTAGCTTGTCTTTATTAAAATGGCAATTCCTCTTCTTCCAGAACCAAGTCTGCCAAATCTGCACCAGCATTATTCTCACGAAGAGCTCGCTGTGCACGGCTTTCTAATAGCTGAAAGCCATTGCAAAGTACTTCTGTAACATAGTGGGTAACATTGTCCTTCTCATAGCGGCGAGTGCGAAGTTCACCATCTAGCGAAATCAAGCTACCTTTACTTGCATAACTTGCTAAGGTTTCAGCTAACTTGCCCCAAACAACGACATTGACGAAGTCTGCTTCTCGTTCGCCATTTTGCCCTTTGTAGCGACGATTGACAGCAAGGGTTGCACGCGCCACAGATTTATCATTAGCTGTTTTGTTTAACTCTGGTGTATTCACCAAGCGACCGATTAAAATTACTTTATTATACATTTTGCTTTCCTCCTAACTATTTATTCGTAAGAGAAAAGAAAAAATCGTGAAAATTCACGATTAAAAACTAATTTATTGCTTACCCTTGCCAATGCTTAGCTGGATCAAAGGCTGTTCCTACTACTTCTGAACTTGCTAATTCAATAATCCCACGTTTTTGCGGAGCATTGGGCAATTGTAATTCACGAGGGCTGCACATCATACCAAAACTCTTTTCTCCACGCAACTCACCAGGAAAAATCAAGTTTCCTTTTGGCATCATAGCACCCGGAAGCGCCACAATCGTCTTGAGACCTACTTTAGCATTAGGCGCACCTGCTACGATTTGAACCACTTTATCTGCTGCTACTTTTACTTGACAAATATTAAGGTGATCACTATCTGGATGAGCTACCATTTCCACAATTTCACCTACTACAAATTTTGGGGAAAGATCATTGACTAATTCTGGTTCAAAACCTGCTTGGCTCAATTCTTGATTCAGAATTGAAATTTCTTCATCTGTCAGAAAAACTTGCCCACGTTCGGTAATATTAAAAAGATTAGAAACCTGAAAAATATTCCAAGCAACTGTTTCTCCATTGTCCAAACGATAAATACGCGCTACGTTTCCCTTGCGTTCAGCAGCTAACTTAACTCCTTGACCGTCTGCAACAATCACCATCAGCACGTCTCCAACGTGCTCTTTATTATATGTAAAAATCATTATTTCTCCTATATGTTCAGTTTAACTGGGCTAAAAATTCATTGATTTGCGTCTTCGTTTTTCGCTCGCGATTAACAAAACGACCAAATTCTTGTCCATTTTCTAGGACTACTAGGCTAGGAATCCCATACACATCCCACTTTTTGGCAACTTCCATATAATCGTCACGATTGACCTCAACAAAGGTAAAATCAGGATTTTCTGCTTCAATCTCAGGCAAAAAAGGTTTAATAAAACGACAATCTCCACACCACTCGGCTGTGAAAAAGAACACAATCTTTCCTTCGCGTTTCACAAATGATGCCAATTCTTCTATATTTGCTGGAATCATCATTGTTCTTCCTCATAGGTCAATTCACCGTTTTCATACACAAATGTGAGGTGTCGATTATCTTCATACACCACACCACCAACCAATCGATGCTCATCTGACTTGTATAATTGCACATATAGTGTGGCAATATCGCCTAGCTCAGACAAACTTTTCCGAATTTCAGCAACTAATTGCTCACGCCACTCAGCTTCTTTTCGTTCGTCCAACGTTTTTTTAGTCGCATAAGCTGCAATCCCTACTCCCGCAAGTGCAGCCGTTGTTAATAGAATCTTTTTAGCTTTCATGACAATATTTTAACACAAAAGATAAATTGGGACAAATCGAAACACTACTGTTTTTTATCTTTGAATGCTACCCAACTATGATAGAAAATGATAAAATAAGAACAGAAAGAAGGTTAATGATGTCAGAATTATTTTCAAAAATCAAAGAAGTAACAGAAATTGCTGCCGTTTCAGGGCATGAAGCGCCTGTTCGCAATTATTTGCGTAAAAAAATCACTCCTCATGTAGACGAAGTCATAACTGACGGCTTAGGAGGCATTTTTGGAGTGAAACATTCAGAAACTGTTGATGCACCGCGTGTCTTAGTAGCTGCCCACATGGATGAAGTTGGCTTCATGGTGAGTGAAATCAAACCCGACGGAACTTTCCGAGTCGTTCAAATCGGAGGTTGGAATCCACTGGTTGTCAGCAGCCAACGCTTTAAATTATTTACTCATACAGGAGACGAAATTCCTGTTATTTCAGGCTCCATTCCACCGCATTTGACACGTGGAACAGGTGGACCAAGTCTACCAAGGATTGAAGACATCGTTTTTGACGGTGGGTTTGCTGATAAAGCGGAAGCTGAAAGCTACGGGATTCGTCCCGGTGACACGATTGTGCCAGACAGTTCCGCTATCCTCACAGTCAACGGCAAAAATGTCATTTCTAAAGCTTGGGATAATCGTTACGGCGTCCTCATGGTAAGTGAACTGGTTCAGGCACTTTCTGGACAAAAACTTGACAACGAACTCTATGTTGGGGCAAACGTCCAAGAAGAAGTTGGCTTGCGTGGTGCTCATGTTTCAACGACTAAATTTGACCCAGAAGTTTTCCTTGCGGTGGACTGTTCGCCTGCTGGCGACATTTACGGAGATCAAGGAGCTATTGGAGAAGGGACTCTGATTCGTTTCTTTGACCCAGGTCACCTCATGTTGCCAAATATGAAAGATTTCCTTCTAACAACGGCAGAAGAAGCAGGCATCAAGTATCAATACTACTGTGGCAAAGGTGGAACTGATGCCGGCGCCGCTCATCTCAAAAACGGTGGTGTGCCTTCTACAACAATCGGTGTCTGCGCACGTTACATCCACTCTCATCAAACACTCTACGCAATGGACGACTTTCTACAAGCTCAAGCTTTCTTACAAGCTCTTGTTAAGAAATTGGATCGTTCAACCGTTGATTTGATAAAAAACTATTAAAAAATGCATATTTGAAAAGGCTGTAGACAGTGATGTCTCAGCCTTTTTCTGCTCTCGTTTTTTCACTTATTGTTTAATCCCATTAACTTACGTAATTCGGGGATTCGTTGCAACTGTGGGACAATGAGCATTGTCACAACTACTCGTAAAGGAATTTCAAAAACAGACCATGCCCGAGTAGCGTATAGTGCAACAAAGGGTACTCCATATTGTAAATGGAGAGCTAAGGGCGTTAAGGTAAAGGTCCCTACTCCCATAACAGCGACAGTTGCTAGTGTCACCCAAAGCCAGTCTTTCTTCCGTTCAAATCGTAATTCTTTGCCATAAAAGAAATAACCATAGAGAATACCTTGCAAGGCTTCAATCAATGTAAACCAGATAATGAATGGTTGCCCCTGACTCAAAAAGAAAAAGGAAAGCATATCATATACGGCAGAAACCAGACCAGATAAAATCGGACCAGCGACACTTCCCATAAGGGTATAACCAATGAAAGCTGGGCTCAGCTTCAACAAACGAGGGATGACAAAGATTGAAAACTTCTCTAAGACAAAGCAGAGAGCTACAATCATAGCAAGGGCAACCAAAAGTTGCACCGACAACTTAGGCGAGTTTTTTCTCATATTCGCTCCTTTTCTTTCGGGAGCCGTCAAAATGACAGCGGATGCAATGGTCTACCGCACAAATGTTTCGTTGTATGGCAACATCCCATCCATACACACTTAACGCAGACCACTTACTCTGTGCAAATGAATTGCTCTTTCATTCTATCACATTTTAACTATTTAGAAAACCTCCTTTTACCTATCGCTTATTAGATATTTTCTCACATTTGCAAGGAAATAGAGAGAGCCTGTGATGAGCAGCAGCTCTCTCTCTCCATGCTTGACTTTTTTGTATTGCTCCAAATAAGGCAACCACTCTACATATGCTAACTTTTCTCGCTTTGCCAAACCTTGCATTTCTTCTGTTGAAAAACTCCGTGAATCCTCAAATGTAGTGAGAAATAATTGAGATTTGGAAACAGTTTTTAACAAAGCAACCATTTCATCCAAGACCTTGGTCTGAATACAAGAAAATAAAATGTGCTTTTGATAATCTGGGAAATAGCTTTCTAGGGAAGCTATCAGAGCTTTCATTGCATGAGGATTGTGCGCACCATCTAGCAAAATCAACGGTGCATTTGTAATTTTCTCCAAGCGAGCAGGCCAATACGTTCGTTTCAATGCCCGTCGCACCTCATTTTCACTCAACAATGATAAACCTTTCACGCTGCAATATTGATCACACAGTTCAATCGCCAGTCCCGCATTTTCAACCTGATGAATGCCCAAAAGAACAGTTTGATAGTCTTCTTTCTGCCGAAAGGCATTGGAAAAGAGGAAGTTTTCTCCCTCTTCTAAAACTTGCACAGACTCCACCTGATAATCTTTCCCATAGCGGACATGAGAAGCCTGATGTTGCTGAGCAATAGTGTGAATAACTGCCAGTGCTTCTGAAGAAATCTTGCCTGTCACCACTGGTACCCTCTCTTTGATAATACCTGCCTTTTGCACTGCAATGTCTGCCAGTGTGGTACCTAAAATAGCCATGTGATCTAGTCCGATTGTCGTAATAGCTGTCAAATCCGGTTGACACACATTAGTACTATCCAATAAACCACCCAGACCTACTTCCATTATGACCACATCTACCTCTTGCTGGCAGAAATAATCATAAGCCAATGCTGTGATAATCTCAAACTCTGTTATTTCCTGCAATATCGTATCATCTGCCTGCTTTTTTAATAACTCTTGATAAGATTGCAATAAAGAATAAAAGTCTTCGTCTGAAATAGGCAAGCCATTGACTGCAATTTGCTCATTATAATGAGTAAGATAAGGCGATGTAAATGTTCCAACACACAACTTCTTTACTTGCAATAGCTGACGTAAATGCGCAATCGTTGAGCCTTTTCCATTGGTACCTGCAATGTGAATGACCGAGATTTGTAAATGAGGATTACCTCGCAATGCTAATAGTCGTCTTACTCGTTCTAAGCCTAAATGCGGCTCTTTTGTTTGGTATTGGTGCAACCATCCTAACTGTTCTTCCTTTTGTATCATTGTCCTTCTCATCCAATCTATAATGCTCTCATTTTATCATAGAAGTGGGATTTCTACAAAAGGAATTTACCAAAAAATGATCAAGAAAAGAAGAGAAAAGCTATTGCGCACCAAATGACTGAAAACAGAGAATTCCAAACGAGGAAGCGGCTTGGGAATAAAGAGCGAAAACAGAAACCCTAAGCCCGTATAAACGATAAAACAAGCCAAGTCAGCTGGATTTCGTAAAAGGATAAATAACAAACTCCCTATCACAAAACTCGTTCGTGCTTGGTCTTTTGAAACTAAAAAATGAATAATAAATGACCATACTTCAGGCACCAGAGCTATCACATCAACACCCAACAAAAAAAGAGAGGAGTGGATGAATAGGCTCATAAATAATTGTTGACTTTCTGAAACAGTTGCCGCCCCTTCTAAAATCATCAGATAAACTCCTATCGCATTGATAAACACCATCATGAGATAAGATAATCGCAGTAGAGGCCAATAACGAGCCGTTAAGATTTCTGATTTAAAATCTGTTAACTCTCTGGAAAAATAGCGAAAATAAAGCAAGCCACAAGAAAATAGAATGAACAAAAATACAAAACTTGACTGCTGAAAGGTCAATGTTTTGGACAACGGCGTCGTCAGCAATACCAAGGCAATCTGTGTCAGAACGATTAGCAAACTCATTTGAAGAATATTTTTTATCTTTCTCATTTCAACTCCTTTTTCTACCTTTTTAGTATAAAATATTTCAAAGGTTTCCTCAGAAGATGCCCTAAAAAGTTATTTTTTATCTTCAAATAGTAAAAAATGAAAGCAAAATAAAATACATTTCCCTCAACAGTCCTTCTTTGTCCCACACCAACAAGTCAATGCAAAGTACCAACTCAAAAAAACAGGCAAAATCTCTTTTGGATTGTCTCCAATTAAGATTTTTCCTGTTTTTTGAATGATAATTTAGCTCTTGTTTTAGATCTATTTATTTATCTTCCTTCGTTAAAATTGCAAGTGTTTCAAGAAGATTGTCAACATGCACTTCAATGGTATCACCTGTCGCTTTAATTTTGACTTCAACGATGCGGTCAGCAGCTTTTTTCCCGATCGTCACACGGATTGGTAGGCCAATCAAGTCACTATCGCTGAATTTCACACCAGCGCGTTCATTACGATCATCTGTCAAGACCTCGTAGCCAGCTTTGAGCAGCTCCGCTTCTAGTTGTTCTGTCAAAGCAAGAGCTTCTTCATCTTTGACATTTACAGGGATTAGATGCACATCAAATGGTGCTAATTCTTTCGGAAAATTGATTCCCCAGACATAGCGATAATCTCCTTTTGGTGTCTTATTGACAAAGAGACGAGCGTGTTGCTCCATAACAGCTGATAAGAGGCGACTGACACCAATACCATAGCAGCCCATTACGACAGGAACTGCACGACCATTTTCATCTAAAACAGTCGCATTCATGCTTTCTGAATAACGAGTTCCTAATTTAAAGATATGTCCAATTTCAATGCCGCGTGCAAATTTCAAAACGCCTTGTCCGTCTGGTGAAACTTCTCCTTCACGCACCTCGCGAATATCTACATATTCTGCTGTGAAGTCTCGCCCTGGATTGACACCTGTCAAATGATAACCGTCTTCATTCGCACCAACAACTGCATTGCGAACGTCCTCCACCTTGCGATCTGCGATGATTTGAACATTTTCTGGAAGATGAACGGGTCCAAGAGAACCAAAGTTTGCACCAAACAGTTCACGAACTTCTTCTTCGCTTGCCGGTTCAAAGAAATCAGCACCCAAATAATTTTTCAACTTCACTTCATTCAGTTGATCATTTCCGACAAGCAGAGCCACGATAGGCTTTTCGTCAGCAATGTAAACCAAGGTTTTGATTGTTTGACTTTCATCAACATGAAGAAAAGCAGCGACTTCATCAATTGACTTGCAATCTGGGGTTTCTACACGCGTTAATTCCTCTTCTGCTACAACACGATTGCTTGGTTTGTATTCATTTGTTGCCATTTCAAGGTTTGCAGCATATCCTGACTCACTCGAATAAACAACAGTATCTTCACCAGACACCAACCAGCTCGTCAATTCTTCTTTTATCGCTTCTTGTACGTCTGTCGGAATTTCATCAAAGCTAGTGACTGACTTGTCTAGAACAACCCAGCGCGTAAGGTCGATACGGTCAGGTGTAATGGCCATAAATTCTTGGCTATCCTTTCCACCCATAGCACCACCGTCACCGATAATCCCTTTGAAATCAACCTCACTTCGTGTAAAAATATTCTCGTAGGCCGTCTTATACTCATCGTAAGTCACATCTAGGCTATCATAATTAGCATGGAAGCTATAACCGTCTTTCATGATAAACTCACGTGTCCGCAATAAGCCATTTCGAGGACGCTTTTCATCACGGTATTTAGCCTGAATCTGATAAAGATTAAGCGGTAATTGCTTATAAGATTTTACAGAATCCCGTACAATTGCGGTGAATGTTTCTTCATGAGTGGGTCCCAAGATAAAATCTGAACCTTCGCGATTTTTTAATTTATAAAGATCTTCACCGTAGGTATCATAACGACCTGATTCACGCCAAAGGTCGGCACTAAGGAGGGCTGGAGCTAACATTTCGACCGCACCGATTTTTTCGAATTCTTCTCGCATGATTTTTTTTACTTTTTCAATCACGCGATTAGCCAATGGTAAGTAAGAGTAAACACCTGCTGAAATTTGGCGGACATAGCCCGCACGCAGCATAAGTGCATGACTGATGACTTGTGCATCACTAGGCATTTCACGTAGTGTTGGGATTAACATTTTACTTTGTTTCATAAATTCTTCCTTTTATTTATTATTTAGAATTCACCTTTTAAAAGAAGGTTCTCATAATATCATTCCAGGTCACCGCAATCATTAGGAGTACCATAACAGCGACACCTGCCAACGTGACATAGGTTTCTGTTTCCTGTTTCAATGGCTTGCGACGAATGGCTTCAAGAAGATTGAGCACACTCTTTCCACCGTCAAGCGCTGGGATAGGAATGAGATTAAAAATACCAATATTTAGAGATAGCATAGCTAATAAAGCGATAACACTTTCAATTCCGCCTTTAGCAGCGTCACTACTGGCTTTGTAAATCGCCACAGGACCGCCTAGTTTATTGATGTCTGGGTGGAAAATTAAATTTTTTAAAGCGTCAAAGATGCGGAAACTAGCGTTCCAAGCCATGCTAAACCCACCCGCGATCATAGACGGAAAATCTGATTTCAAGCCCGGCATCACTCCTAATAGATATCTTCCTTGCTCTTTTTTAGGCTTAACTGTCAGCTCTCGAACTATATTTCCGCTTTTAACCGTCACATTTAGTTCTGACTGCCCTTTACTGTTTTTCGTCTCAGACTGAACAGCTTGAGTCAAATCCGACCAATTCTTGATTTCTGCTTGACCAACTTTTAAAATCTGGTCGTTATTTTTTACACCAGCTTGTGCCAAGGCACCGTCCTGTAAGACACGAATGTGATTTGTATTGGGATTGGCAACGCCACCCTGCATGAAAATCAACAACAGAAAAGCTACAATCCCCAAAATGAAATTGTTCATCGGTCCTGCAAAGTTGGTAATGAGGCGCCCACCTAAACTAGCATTTTGATACTGCACATCAAGCGGAGCAATCCGAACCTCTGTACCGTCTTCTTCTACGATTGTTGCGTCATGGTCAACCGCATAGGTCTTTTGTTCATCTAGTACCAAACCAGTGATTTCAAGCTTATCTTCCAAATCAAAGCCTGTCACATTCATGGGCAAAGCGGTTTGATCAATTTTCTTGCCCGAAAGGTTGATTCGGACGACCTTACCTGCTTCATTTAAAGTCAAACTAGCAGGTGTTCCGGTTTTAATCTCGGTCGAATCTTCGCCCCAACCAGCCATACGAACATAGCCACCCAGCGGTAACATCCGAATGGTATACGCCGTACCGTCTTTTCCGATATGAGCAAAAATTTTCGGGCCCATTCCAATAGCAAACTCCCGCACCAAAATGCCCGATTTTTTCGCAAAATAGAAATGTCCAAACTCATGAACAACTACAATAATTCCAAAAACAATGATAAAGGTGATAATTCCTATAATACCAGACTGCATTACACCAACCTTTCTACTTTCTGACATGATCATCTTACTGAATTGCACCCAGCAAATCAAGATTACTTCACTCGGCTTAAGATTTCCTTATAAAGTTCATTCACAAAGAGACTGGGATGAACGCTCCCCAGACTCTTACAATATATTATTTTTACAACAAAACGCAGTGGTGAGAAACTCTGTTAACTTTAGTCAATTTAGAGTTCCTATGCACAATTGATTAGGTACTTTAGTGCCAATCAATCACTGTCGAGTGGCAGTTCTAATCCCTTACTAGGGAAAGAACAACAACTATCCTAGTCAACTGTGCAGAGGGGAGTAACAAAATAAACTTCTTGCGAAATATTGATTTTTTATCTCATCTTCTCAGATTTCATTTTTCTGTGAGTGATTACAAAACAATCACGTTAGTCTGTCCCACTTCATTTTACCATTCTCATTAGAACAATCCAAAGAAATGCATCAAGGGAAAGACAAACAGCATGCTGTCAAAACGATCTAACACACCACCATGTCCGGGTATAAATTTACCAGAATCTTTGACTCCAAAATGGCGCTTAATCGCACTTTCTACCAAATCCCCAAACTGTCCTGCAATACTAAAGAATACTGTGGAAAGAAGCATGACAAACATATGATGAGGTGCGGCAACGTTTCTATCAAACAACATAAAAATAAATGTTACAAGGACTGCTGAAGCAATGCCTCCTAGGCTGCCCTCAACAGTTTTATTTGGTGAAACATGAGGAGCTAAGCGACGTACGCCATATCTCCGTCCGACCAAGTAAGCTCCGCTATCCGTTGCCCAGACGATAAACAAGGCTAAGAGCACTTTGTCAAAACCAGCTACCCGTGCATCTAGCAAAGCATTGAAGCCAATTCCCACGTAAAAACTCGCAGCGATTGGATAAGCCGCATCTTCAAAACTGTAATTTTTCCCTAGAACAGTTGAGCCTAATAGAAGAAAAACAACTAAACTATAGGCCACAACATTTCCATCTACCGGCAAAAATTTCAAATAGTTTTCGAGTGGAATCGTCAGCACAAAACCTGCTAACATGGCTAAGACACCTTCTAGTGTGGTACTTCTCAGCCCTTTCATTTGCAGCAATTCATGAACACCCAACATGGCTAGAAGCCCCATTCCAATTTGCAGAAGAGCGCCTCCTATCATCAAAACTGGAATGAAGATAGCAAGTGCCACTCCGCCAAAAATAACACGTCTTTGTAAATCCTTATCCATAAATTCTCCTACACACCGCCAAATCGACGATTTCGTTTACTATATTCTTCAATAGCTGCTTTCAAAGCTTTCTCATCAAAATCCGGCCATAAAATGTCTGTAAAATACAGCTCACTATATGCACTTTGCCAAGGTAAGAAATTACTCAAACGCAATTCTCCGCTCGTTCGAATGACCAAATCCGGATCGCGCAATAATCGAGGTAGACTGCTGGTTTGTAGATAATTGGCAATTATCTCTTCATCAATCTCGCCCGGACTGAACTTGGCGTCTAACACATCTTGAGCAATCATTTTAACCGCCTGAACAATCTCAGCACGACCACCATAATTCAAGGCAAAATTCAGAATCAAGCCTGTGTTGAGCCGCGTTAATTCTTCTGCTTTGCAAAGCGCATCATACGTTGCCTTAGGCAGCCGCTCCGTATCCCCAATCATTTGAATTTTTACGTTATTTCTATGCAACTCAGGCACATAACGGTCGTAAAATTCAACCGGCAAGTTCATGATAAAGCTGACTTCTTTTTCAGGACGCGACCAATTTTCTGTGGAGAAAGCGTAAACCGTCAATACTTGGACACCCAACTCTTTAGCTGCAATGGTAACGTTTTGCAAAGCTTCCATTCCAGACTTGTGTCCGAAAACGCGCGGCTGCATTCTCTTTTTAGCCCAACGACCATTCCCGTCCATAATAATACCGATATGTTTTGGTATTTGTAACGGAACTTCAATTTTTTCTTTTTTCTTAAAACTAAACATCTGCTTGTTTTCCTAATAAAGTTTTACATTTCATTATATCATAAATCCTCTAAAAATGGGATTTATGCTAAATTTCAGATAAAAAAGAAGCCGAAACATAAAAATTTTAGCTCCAACTTCTTTTTCACATTATTTTACGATAAAAATTAAATGCTTTATCTTTTTTAAATTCCTATTCTGCTAAGGGAATATTTATTACTTGGTTAGCTTGGGCGTCAAAATAGCTAATTGACAACGTCAAAGTAGTAAAAGAATTATTCTTAAAAGTTGTAAAAGAAACCTTTCAAACAAAAATAAAAAGAACTGGAGAAACTCCAATCCCTTTTTCTAGCTTAAAACACTACTATTCTTCTTCAATAGCTGTATCTTCTGACATATCAACACTTCCGTCTGCACCAGCAACTGCTGTGATTCCCTCTGTGAGAGGTAATACGGTCTTGATAGCTGTTAATTCAAATGTCAAGTAAACACCGTCTACATCAAGGACAACTGTTTTCTTTTCAGTATCGACTTCATCAACCGTACCATACAAGCCACCAATCGTAATGACTTCATATCCTTTTTGTAGTTTGTTCAAGCTTTCCATCCGTTTGTCTGCTTGTTTCTTTTGAGAACGTTGCATGAAGAACATCAAGCCCATCATCACAACCAACATGATTAAAATTGAAAAACCGTTACCCATTTTAGTCTCCTTTAGATTTCATATATTATCTACTATAGCAGATTCCTAAAGAATTTACAAGGAAGGGCTGAAATTTCTAAAAGGATTCCTCCTTAAACCTGACTAGCAGCGAATTCTTTTGACAGTATGCTCTGCTTTTTCCAAAAAGCGTAAAAAGTCAGCATAAGCGATATTGAGCGTTGTTGTATTGACAAAAGGATGAAAACCCACGGTCAAGTTCGGATCAACCTCCCGTCCACAATCAGCTGGACTTTCTTTTCCTTATCAAAAAGCAGCCCAAAGGGTGTAACCGCACCTGGCTCTACCTGTAAAAGCTCCTCCAGCTCCTTATCATTGGCAAATGATAATCGTTTTTCATCAAGGATTTCTGCCAAATGCTTGATATCTGCCGTTTTTTCGTCCCGCAAAATGACCAAATAAAATTGACGTCCCTTTTTATTTTTCAAAAAGAGATTTTTGACCTGTTGCCCCGGTAAGACAATTCCTTTTTCAGCTGCCTCAATAACGGAAGAAATTGGTTCATGATCCAGACGATTATAAGAAATTTTCAATTCATCCAACAGCTGATAAATCATACTTTCCTTTGTCATCTTCACACCTCCGAGATAAAATTTCCTATTTTCATTATAGCATTTCTAGTTAGAAAAACCGAAGCAAAGCAAGCCTCGGTTCTTCTTGATAGTTACTATTTCAAATTTTTCACAACTTCTACAACATGAGCAACGGTGAAGCCATATTCTTCCATTACCTTAGCAGCTGGGGCAGAAGCACCGAATTTGTCAATACCGATAACAGCTCCGTCAAGTCCGACATATTTGTACCAAGACTGGGTTGCAGCCATTTCGATAGCAACACGGCGACGAACTGCATTTGGTAAAATTTCTTCTTTGTAAGCAGCGTCTTGTGCATCAAAGATGTCTGTTGACGGTACGCTGACAACACGAACCTTTTCTCCTTGTACTTCCAACTCTTTAGCAGTTGCAACAGCTAAGTTAACTTCAGAACCAGATGCCAGAAGAATTGTATCAAAACCATTTGCTGTTTCATATACAACATAAGCTCCTTTCGCCACCTTGTCAAAGTCAGTTCCAGCTTCAATTGTCAAGTTTTGACGTGTGAGAACCAAAGCTGTTGGAGTTGTTTGACTCTTGAGTGCCAAGTACCAAGCAGCCTGTGTTTCACGTGCATCTGCTGGGCGCAAGACATTAAGGTTTGGAATTGCACGAAGACCTGCTAAGTGCTCAATTGGTTCATGAGTTGGACCATCCTCACCAACTGCAATTGAGTCATGCGTAAAGACATAAGTCACAGGTAAGCCTTGAAGGGCTGATAAGCGAACAGCCGCTTTAACATAGTCTGAGAAGACAAAGAACGTACCGCCATAAACACGAAGTCCTCCGTGAAGTGCCATACCATTCAAAATAGTACCCATAGCAAATTCACGCACACCGAATTGAATATTGCGGTTAAGACGGTGGGCATCATCTTGCAAGCCATCTTCTTTGATGTAAGTCATATTAGAATGAGCGAGGTCAGCAGAGCCACCAAGGAAAGTTGGGAGAACTTTTGCGGCAGCATTCAAAGCATCTTGGCTAGAATTACGAGTAGCTTGTGAAAGACCTGTTTCTTTTACTGGGAAATCTTCTGGTTTGATCTCAACTGGATCTTTTCCAGCAATAATGGCAGCAACTTCATCAGCTAAGTCAGGATAGGCTTGTTTGTATTCTTCAACGAGTTTTTCCCAAACATCATAGGCAGCTTTGCCGCGTTCTGCAACATTAACCCGATAATCTTCGTAGACTTCTTCTGGAATTTCAAATGGTGCGTAATCCCAAGCAAGAGCTTTGCGAGTAGCGGCTGCTTCTTCTGCACCAAGAGGAGCTCCATGAACAGCATTGGTTCCCTGTTTATTTGGCGAGCCATAGCCAATGACCGTTTTGACTTCAATCAAGGAAGGTTTGCCAGAAACTTTTGCGGCTTCAATCGCTGCATTGATCGCTTCCAAGTCTGTTCCGTCTTTAACCAAAGCTGTGTGCCAACCGTAAGCATTGTAACGGTCACGAACACTTTCTGTAAAGGAATCTTTCGTTTCTCCGTCCAAATTGATGTCGTTTGAATCATAGAGAACGATGAGCTTATCTAGCTTTTGCAGTCCAGCATAAGAAGCTGCTTCAGCAGACACACCTTCCATTAAGTCCCCGTCACCACAGATGACATACGTATAGTGGTCAAAGATCGTATAGCCTTCACGGTTATACTTAGCAGCTAGGAAACGTTCTGCTTGCGCAAAACCAGTTGCCATAGAAATTCCTTGACCAAGTGGACCAGTGGTCGCATCTACACCAGCCGTGTGTCCAAATTCTGGATGTCCAGGCGTCTTAGAACCCCATTGACGGAAGTTCTTGATTTCGTCCATTGTGACATCTTGAAAACCAGACAAGTGAAGAAGTGCATAGAGCAACATAGACCCATGACCTGCTGACAAGATAAAACGGTCACGATTGAACCAATTTGGTACTTCTGGATTCACACGCATTTGCTTGGTAAACAAGTCATAAGCCATCGGTGCTGCACCCATGACAACACCTGGATGCCCAGATTTTGATTTTTCAATAGCATCAATTCCCAAAAAACGAATGGCATTGACAGATAAATTTGACATTGAATTCTCCTTTTATAATACTACCCTTTCAGTAGCAATTATTCTACACTATCATTATATGAAAATTATCCGCATATCGCAATGTATACGGATAATTCCCACTTAATTTTTTATAGTAAAACCTTGAATTGAATGTTTGAATCATGCTCAAAGCAATCATCAAAGCCACGTGGGTGATGATATTCAATCCTGTCTTTGTCTTGCGGATAGGTATATTTACCACCGACTTCCCAAATGAATGGATGGAATTGGTATTGCAAGCGCTCTTTGCGCATTTTCCAGAGGGCAAGAATCTCATCTGTCGAAGCCATGAAGTTAGACCAAATATCATAATGAACTGGAATAATAACTTTGGCACGCAGATTTTCAGCCATACGAAGCAAATCAATCGAAGTCATCTTATCTTGAATACCGATTGGGTTATCACCATAGTTATTAATAGCCACATCAATCTTGAAATCTTTTCCGTGTTTGGCAAAATAATTTGAGAAGTGCGAATCTGCACCATGATAAATCGTACCGCCCGGTGTTTCAAAGACGTAGTTAACTGCCTTACGCGCCATTTCTTCGTCAGTTACAGCAAGCCCTTTCAGCTCACCGTCTCGAGCATCCGCACCGTCAACTGGAAGTGTCACTAAGCAGGTCCGGTCAAAGGATTCCACAGCTGTTCTACAATCATAGGAAACTGCCCACTTCTCTGGAAAATTATGCTTTTGTAGCTGAATCATCTGTTGCTTCCTCAATGACTAATTCACCATCTTTCAGGTCAGCTAAGAGATGTTTCACATCCAAATGATCCAGATGATAATCTGTTACTTTGTCACGGATTTGTTGTTCAATCACACGGCGAAGCGGACGAACACCCATGACTTCATCGTAACCTTCTTCTGCTAGATAAGCTTTTGCGGCATCTGTTACCGTCAGAGTGATGTCTTTCTTAGCAAGCGTTTGGTTGACTTCATCCAGCATCAATTCTACAATTTCAGCCAAGTCTTCCTTACCAAGGTGTGAGAATTCAATAACCGCATTGAACCGGTTCAAGAATTCTGGACGGAAGTATGGTTTCAACCGATCCATAATTTTCATATCCTTTTCCTCATCACCAGTAAAGCTTTCATAGCCAAATCCTGCGTTAGAAGTAGCAATAATAACTGTATTCTTAAAGTTGACAGTATTTCCTTGACCGTCTGTCAAACGTCCATCGTCCAAGACTTGCAATAACAGCGTGATGACTTGCGGATCAGCTTTTTCGATTTCGTCCAGCAAAATGATCGAGTATGGATTGCGACGAACACGTTCTGTCAATGTATTGCTATTGTCGTCGTAGCCCACATAGCCAGCTGTTGTACCAATCAACTTCGACACAGCCGTGCGGTCAGAGTATTCAGACATATCCAAACGAATAATCGCGTCTTTTGTACCGAACATATCAAGCGCTAATTGTTTTGCTAGTTCTGTTTTTCCGACCCCAGTTGGTCCGACAAAGAGGAAGCTACCAATTGGACGATTGCCTTCATCAAAACCTGCACGATTTCTCCGAATAGCACGTGCCACCGCTTCAACCGCTTCATTTTGTCCAATGACTTTGGTCTTTAAGCGCGCATTCATCTCTTTCAAGCGCTCAATATCGCTGCTGCCCATTTGAGAAACAGGAATACCCGTCATGCGTTCTACAGACTCTGCCACATCATTGACAGTCGCTGTCACTTTCATATCTTCCGTATGATTTTCAATTTTCTTTTCCAGCTCTTCAATGCGCATCTTGGCATTCAAAGCCGTTTCAAAATCTTCTTTTTCAACAGCAGCTTCTTGTTTGGCCTTTTGCTCTGCGATTTCACGTTCTACTGCATGCACATCTGTAACGGGGTGTTGAGCTGCTAAGTGAGCCGCTGTCACATCCACTAGGTCAATTGCTTTATCTGGCAAACTGCGTTGCGGAATATATTGAATCGAATAATCCACAGCCGCTTTTAACACTTCATCTGGCAAGATAACATTGTGGTGTTTTTCGTACAAATCACGAATTCCTTGCAAAATCTTATAAGTATCCTCTGCAGACGGAGCATTTACTTTTACTTCATTGAAACGGCGAGCCAAAGCCGCATTTTTCAAAATGGTATTGCGGTATTCATCTTGCGTCGTCGCACCAATCACAGTTAAATCCCCGCGAGAAAGAGCTGGTTTCAAAATGTCTGCCAAACCTTTAGAGCCGCTGTCTCCACCTGTGCTTCCAGCACCAAGGATTTGATGAATTTCATCAAAGAAGAGAATGACATTGCCGGCTTCTTTCACTTCAGACACCAAATTTTGAATATTTTCTTCAAAGCTACCGCGATATTGCGTACCTGCTTCTAATCCAGAAATATCTACAGAAATAATTTCCTTATTTTTAATAGCAGCAGGGACATCGCCGTTGACAATCGCTTGTGCCAAACCTTCGACAACTGCGGTCTTACCAACCCCAGCATCTCCGACTAGCACTGGATTATTCTTCGTCCGACGAGACAGAATTTCAGCTGTTTCTTGAATTTCCTTATTGCGCCCAATAACGGGATCTAACATATCTTGCCGCGCTTCTTCTGTCAAATTGCGACCCAATTTTGCTAAAATGCCATCTTGTTTTGGAGCACCTGTTTGTCCCTGCATTTGCGGATTTTGATTTTCTACTGCTTGTTTCGGCAGTTTCCCCGTTGCTCGGTATTGTGCAAATTCTTCTGGTGTTACTTCACGTCCATTGATGAGATAACGCCGATTTTCACTATTAAAACCGCCCATTCTTCCCATCAATTGATTGAAAAGATTATCCATATTATCAAAGTTGTTGTAGTTGTTATTCATATCTGTACCTCATTTGTTATTTTACATAATTTTAATCCTCTCCCAAAATAGAGATGAAATCCTTTTAACTGAACACAGCTAATAATTTCATCTTGTTTGAGCGAGTGTAACGGACTTTCTTCCCGTTTACAAATGTAATTATATACTACAACAACAAAAAAGTCAATAGATTTTTAGAAAAAATTTACATAATTTTTGCGTTTTTATTTTTTAAAATTGCTTTAATATTAGTCTTTCTAGTTTAAAATTTTATATTTTACATAATTTTTTAAAATCAGACTTCTACTTTATCTCAATGGAACAAAAAATCACCAAGTCAACACTTGATGATTCTTCATAGGTATTATTCAACTGTCACAGACTTAGCTAAATTCCGTGGTTTATCTACGTCAAGTCCACGATGCAAAGTTGCAAAATAAGCAATCAACTGTGTTGGCACGACCATAGAAATTGGTGATAAATATGGATGAACAGACATTAAAACAATATCGTCTCCTTCTTTTGCTACATTTTCTTCTACAACGGTCAAGACATTTGCACCACGCGCCACCACTTCTGATACATTCCCACGAGTATGACTGGCCAATTGCTCATCGGACGAAATTAAGGCGATTACTGGCGTACCGTCTTCAATCAAGGAAATCGTTCCATGTTTTAACTCTCCCGCAGCAAATCCTTCACACTGGATATAGGAAATTTCTTTTAATTTCAAGCTGGCTTCCATGGCAACATAATAGTCTTGCCCTCGACCAATATAGAAAGCATTGCGTGTTGTAGCGAGCAGATCACGCACTTTTTCGTCAATACTGTCTTTTTCAGATAGCGTAGCCTCAATGGCTTGCGCCACAATGGATAATTCATGCACTAAATCAAACTGCTTTGCTTTTTCATTGCCATTGGCATCGCCAACTGCTTTCGCAAGGAATGCTAGAGTCGCAATTTGTGCTGTGTAGGCTTTTGTAGAAGCAACTGCAATCTCTGGCCCTGCATGAAGTAACATCGTGTGAGTCGCTTCACGAGACAAAGTTGAACCCGGTACATTGGTCACCGTCAAACTTGGAATTCCCATAGCATTAGCTTTGACCAAAACCTGACGGCTGTCGGCTGTTTCGCCAGATTGGCTGATCAAGATAAACATTGGTTTCTTGCTAAGCAATGGCCATCTGTAGCCCCATTCAGAAGAAATCCCCAATTCAACCGGTGTGTCTGTCAATTCTTCCAGCATGCGCTTGGTCGCAAAACCAGCATGATAAGAAGTTCCAGCCGCCAAAATATACAAGCGATCGGCTTCTTGAACAGCTTTGATAATAGCTGGATCTACTGAAATTTGCTCATTCTCATCCGTATAGGCTTGGATGAGTTTACGCATCACGGTTGGTTGCTCATCAATTTCCTTCAACATGTAGTAAGGATAAGTGCCTTTACCAATGTCAGACAAATCAAGCTCTGCTGTATAACTTTCACGCTCAACAGGATTGCCATCATAATCTTGCACTTGGACACCGTCTTTTGTCACAATAACCAATTCTTTGTCGTGAATTTCCATAAATTCACTTGTTTCACGGATCATTGCCATAGCATCCGAGCAGACCATATTGTAGCCTTCTCCTAAGCCAACCAAAAGAGGGGATTTATTTTTGGCAACATAAACTGTATCTGCATCTTCTGCATCCATCAAAGCAAAGGCATAAGAGCCTTCGATAATATGAAGAGCCTTTTTGAATGCTTCAAGAACTGATAAATTCTCTTCCTCAACAAATTTTCCAATCAAGTGAACCGCAATTTCTGTATCCGTTTGACCTTTCAAGTCATGTCCAGCAAGATAAGTGTTCTTGATGTCTAGATAATTTTCAATCACACCATTATGCACCAAAACAAAGCGTCCCGTTTGAGAAGTATGCGGATGCGCATTGCTTTCGCTTGGTTTTCCATGCGTTGCCCAGCGTGTATGTCCAATACCAGCAGTTCCAGCCACGTCAATCCCGATTTTTGCACGAAGATCAGCTATGCGACCAACTGATTTCACCAAACTAGATGTTTTCCCATTAGTCACAAAAATCCCAGCCGAATCATAACCCCGGTATTCTAATTTTTCTAGACCTTGCATTAAAATATCTGTTGCATTTCGATTTCCAACAACTCCAACGATTCCACACATACTATTATTTATAGCAAACAACTTTCAGAAGTCTACTATCTCCTCCTTCGTTTTATAAATTGGTATAGTCTAATCATAACTATCCAAAACAAGCGAAGTCAGTATATAATTTTATTATGAATTTGTCAACAAGAAAATTGGTATAGTTCAAAAAGAAAGTATAGAGGAAATCAAAAGACTTTTAAACAGCTCATTCTCCTACCTGTACGGTTGATTCAGACATCTTTATTCACATATTATATTTCAGGAACATTAGGCAATCACTTCATCAATATTTTTGCTAACTAGAAATGAAAAAGACTGGATTACCCCAGCCTCTTCTAAAATATTATGACTTGTAAATTCCAAGTTTTATTTTTGGTTTTTGAATCGCTCAACATCACGTGCAATGACTAATTCTTCATCTGTAGGAATAACAAGTACTTTCACCTTAGCAGCATCACTTGAGATGATACCTTCAGCTCCACGTACATTTTTTCCCGGTAAAATATCACAACCAAACCAAGATAGACCTGAAATAACAGCTTCGCGCACCTCATCAGAATTTTCTCCGATGCCAGCTGTAAAAATAATCGCATCCGCACCATTTAAAACAGCAAAATATTGACCGATATGTTTTTGAATGCGATCAACAAAAATGTCAAAAGCCAGTTTACAATTATGATTGCCTTCATGCATTCCTGCAATAATGTCGCGCATATCACTTGATGTTTCAGATACTCCTAGAAGCCCAGACTGTTTGTTTAAAATATAATTGATGTCTTCTGGTGTATTAAAATCTTCTGTATGCTCTATCAAATAAGGAATGATAGCCGGGTCAATATCCCCTGTGCGAGTTCCCATCATCACGCCACCTAGCGGAGTAAAGCCCATTGAAGTATCTACAGAAATTCCTTTATCAACCGCTGTAATAGAAGCGCCATTCCCAATATGACAAGTAATTAGCTTCAACTCTTCAAGTGGCTTACCAAGCGTTTTGGCGGCTTCCTTGGCAACATACTGATGACTTGTACCATGAGCGCCATATTTGCGAACCTTGTTCTCCGTATAGTACTTAGTCGGTAATGGATAACGATAGGCTTTTTCTGGCATTGTTGTATGGAAAGACGTATCAAACACAACGACACTTGTAATGTCTGGCAACAATTCTTTAAAGGCACGAATTCCTGCTGCATTTGCTTTGTTATGAAGTGGTGCAAGAAGCGCTAATTCTTCTACTTTTTGAATCACTTCTTCGCTATCAACAAGTGCAGATTCTTTAAAGTATTCACCACCTGCAACGACACGATGTCCAACACCTGTGATTTCTTCATAGGATTTGATAATACCAAAGCGCATCAAGTCATCTAACAAAATTTTTACAGCTTGCGTATGATCATCAATATCTAAAATTTGCTTTTCTGCACGACTATCAAATTTTACTGTTGAAATGGAGTCCTTGAGACCAATCCGTTCAATCAGCCCTTTGGCAATAACCTTTTCAGCTGGCATTTCGTATAATTGCCATTTTAGACTTGAACTTCCAGCATTGATTGAAATTGTTTTTGACATAAATTACCTCTTTTAAGCGTTTTCATTTATTATATCAAAAACTTGTTTAAATTTCACTTTCTTGGCTCCAATTTTGAAACTTTTCGCTAAATGTCAATAAATCCGCTTGATTCTGCAAATCAGATAAAGCATAAACAAATGGTTGGATAGCTTGTTCATCTTGCTTTTTCAGTACAAAAATTGTTTTAGCGTATGCTGCATTTCCAAAAAGAGACTCTGGTAACGCAATCATTGCAACTATTTGTGCATGCTTTTGTAGCCATTTCTTCAATAAATCACTTTGCGAACTAGTCAATAAATCATTCGGTGCAAGGAAAATAGCATAACCATCCGATTTGAGATACTTGAGCGATTGTTCCATTAACAAATGATGAGCATAAGTATGCTCCTGTCTACTAGCCACTTCATAGCGCATCGCAATGTTATCATCAGGATAAAAGCCAACTGGTAAATCACTGATAATCACATCGCTTTCTTTCAATACTTGCGGACGCACTGCATCACCTTGCACAAAACTAACTTTTGCATCCATCACATCTGCGATACTGGCTGATATATCAATTAGCAGATCGTCCAATTCCAGTCCTAGATAATCCACATTTTTCTTTGTATTATTGAGAATGGTCTCTGCTAAATTCCCCATTCCGCTACCAATTTCCAAAATATCAATGTGTTCTTTTTTACTCAATTGGTCAATGAGAAAAGTTAAGATAAACCCGATAGAATCTGGAGTAAATTGATGATTGGCTTGCAAAGGCTCTGTTTGAGCTGCTTTCATCAGCAAAAATTGGTAGGCTCGACGCCATTCTTCTTTACTTAATTTCAACGCTTTCAGTTTTTCATTGTTCTGCCGAACACTATCTAGTTCGATATCCCCGTCCAAATAGCTGCCATTTTGCTCTATCAAAGCATCATAAAAGCTCGTTAAAAGATCATTTTGGATTTCTTGGACATTTTCTAACAAGAGCGTATAAGCCTGTTCAATTTTTTCAAAATTCATAGTATCCTCCGCTCCCTATCATACCAAAATTTAGTTTTTTTTGCGAGTGTACTCTGTTACATGCACACCATTTATTTATTCAATCTTTTATCCATCTGCTTTTCTTTTTCAGCTGGAAAAGAAAATTGATAACGGCGACCAGTCTTCATTGTTACTGTCAGGATGAGCTCTTTCTCACTCTTTTGGTCTCGGACATACCCTTTATCAAATTCCCTTTGCTTAGAATTTTCGTTAGCTAGAAGAGCCATTGCATAAGCCTGTATTCGTTCTCGGTTTAGGGTGAAATTCCTATGATTAGCAGTTTGCCGATGAAGGTAAAATTGCAAAAGCAAGCTAAAAACTGCCGCCATAAAGAGTGCATAGAGCATAATGCCCGCTTTAACTTTCTGTTTCCACACGATAGACAAACTCCCTTTCCAATCCTCGCCTAAACGTCAGTCTAACATGAATCAGCTCATTTTTCTGTGAGATTTCTGCTTTTTTTACATCATAAACCATCGGCTGGTAACCTTTCCCATTCGCATTGGTTTTTCTGAAATCCTGTCCACTTGACTTTCCAAATGCAATCACCTTGCCGTCCTGTTTCATATATAAACGATTATTCTCCACCTTTTCAAATGAAGAACGAGCCAACTCTGCTTCTAGTTGATCTGCAAACAAAAGCCATTCTCGTTGTTCACTGTGTTGACGAGCTTGGACTTCAGAAGCTAGAAGGCGCGTCATAGATTGAAACAGCAACACACTTCCACTAATGACAAAGAGGGCAATCAGAGCCTCTAAAAGGGTAAAAGCTTTCACTTTATTTGCCTTGAACACCGAGAATCAGCTCCTTCCCATGATAAATCTGAATACCTTGTTGACTTGTTTCAACACGCACTTCAATACCGTTCATTGTCAGATGACTTTGCTTTGTTTGCAAAGCCATTTTAGCTACCCTTAAAACTTCTTCTTCTCTAAGCAAGTCATTTTCTGCTTTTCGAGACTGGTGAATTTGTCCCAACAACAGGGTCACAATTGTCGCAAAAACAGCCAAAGCCAGCAGCGCCTCTAATAAAATCGTTCCTTTAACGTGTTGTTTTCTTAAATTTCCCATTTCCTAGATATAATTGATACGTAATTGTCTGCTTTTTTGTCTGAAAGACAATCTTTCCGAGCGATGAATTGCCTCCAGCCTTATCAAAATGAAGCGTCAAATCTTCTGGCGCTTGAATCGAGCGAGGAACCGCCAAATGGTTGTAACCATTGGAAATCCTCTCGCGAGAAAAATTCATGTCCAACTGAATTTGAGCTGAACTACTCAACTTCTGACTTTCCCGATAAAAATGCTCAAACTCCAGAAAGAAAATCTTCTCTTCCACCTGTTCAAAAGAAGAACGAACAGAGCCCGACACCGCAAGCAATAAGAAACTCGTTATAAATAATGTCAGCAAACTTTCCAAAAGCGTAAATCCCTTAATCTGCAACAGAACGAGCTTCTTTTGTATGTTTCGCATAGTAAGCCTTATAAGATGCTGCCTGCTTGTCTGTAATCGTGCCTTCGTTGACTAATTTTGAGAGTGTCGCTTTTTCATTGGTGTGATTGACCTCAAACAGCTCCGCTTGGCTTTCCACAACTTTTACCACCGCTGCATTTCCTTTTTCCGTTACAGCTTCTTTTTGCTTGGTCAAATTCGGTACAAATAAGAGCATCAAAACACTGATGATAAGAAGTACGACTAACATTTCTACTAAAGTAAAACCTTTAACCTTCAAACTTTTTAATTTTTTCATAATTGAACCTCCATATTTTGATAAATTGGCAGCAACATGGCTGCATACAACAATACAATCATTAGAGCCACAAAGACAAACACTAGTGGTTGAATGACATTCATCGCTTGATGAACACGTTTAAAAAATGTCTCCCATGTTTTTTGGGCATAAACTTCTAATTCACACCCCAATTTGGATTTCACTTCACCGTATTCAATTATCAAGCCCAATTCCTTTTTAAAAAACGGATAATATTTCACTACTTGTGAAAATTCCTGACCATTTTGCAACGCAATTTCTAAATCTTTTCCAATTTCTTGAAACATAGCAGAGCGTTGCCCTTGCATCATTTGAAAAATCTGACTAAGTTCTAAACCTTGACCAATCATATTCCCCCATTCTCTCGCATAATAAGCTGTCAAATAGGTTTGAATAAAAGTTCCACAAAAAGGAAGTCGAGCCAAGAAGCTAAACACTACTATTTTTGAGCTTTTTCTAAACCAATAAAAACCTATCGCTAACAAAACAAGGACTACTACTAGTGAACCCAGAAAAATTTGCGGCAACTGACTAATCAGCTGCGTTGCACTATTTTGGCGTTCTAACTGCGGAAGTAAATAATTGCGCAGCCCTAACATAATGAATACTAAAAAAATAAGTAAAATGAATGGATAAGTGGCTACCTCAATTAACTTTTTCTTGACTTTTGAGACATTTTCCAAGTATTCCTCAATCTTAGTCAGGCTGAGTGAGAGATTCCCATGTAGCTCTGCCAGTGAAAGCTGAGTGACAACACTATCTGAAAATCCTAAACTAGCCATAATTTCTGAAAAAGGTTTTCCTGTTGCTAAACCCTCTTTCATCTTTTCCACATAGGTTTTTTCTAGGAGGGCACTCCGCTTCAAAAAATCAATCATTTCTGCTAAATGAAAGCCGCTAGAAAAAAGATTATTCAGCAACTCTACGACTTTTTTCTGCCTAACTATGGATAATTTTTTCCGTTTCTGCCTGCTCAAAAGTGACATGTCCTGCTGCATAAAGCTGATCAATCTGCTTATTCCAGTCACTTGGCTCATGCTCTTGATACCTTTCACTGACAAAATCCACTATTCCTCCTTTCGCAATTAACCGTTGGTAGCAAATTCCTTGCAAAACAATTTTCAGCTCTGCTTCTGTCACTCCCAACTCCAGCAACCGTTCATAGACACCTCGTACGCTTTTAGCATGAATAGTTGAAAAAACAGTCACTCCCGTTAAGCTAGCTCGAACAACTGCCCTTGCTGTCTCCGCATCACGAATCTCTCCGATAATCAATAAATCTGGTCGATGCCGAAGAGAAAGTTTAATCAAACTTTCATAAGTTAAACCAATCGCTTCGTTCAGCTGCAGCTGTAACATCCCTGCTTGTTTGATTTCAACCGGATCTTCAATTGACATGATTTGCTGATCGGCAAAACGCTCTTGAGCCAACTGGTGCATGAGAGTAGTTTTACCACTTCCTACCGGTCCCGAAAAAAGATAAAGCCCTCGTTGTTTGAAGCGTTCTTTTAACTCTGGGATTTGAGCAAACCAAAACTTCAACTCTGCCTCTTCATCATGCAATAAACGAATCACCAGACTTTCGTATCCACGATAATCCCCTACTGTTGACAGTCGTAATGACGTTTTCTTATCACCATATTGATAATCACAAGATCCTAACTGGCTTCTACGTTTTTCGCCGACATTCATCCCAGCGGTAAACTTAAAATGACTAATTACTGCTGCCATCTCTTCAAATGCATACTGTTGGATAAAGCGCCGTTCATCTCCAATTCGCATGTATAGCTCATACATATTTTCCCTTGGAACAAAATAAATGTCCTGAGCCTGCTCTTTTTTAGCTTGGCAAATAATAGCCTGTGCAATGTTTTGAACCATATCTCCTCCTCACTTTATACTATTCGCAGAAGAAAATAAAAAATGGTGAAAAAATCACCATTTTGCAAATTATTTAAATGTTAGAGAGCAGGCACGATGTTCCTCTTCACTATTTTGTTTATTGTAACCCGGCTGCATTTTTTCTTTGGGAATAACAGTATCATTTTCTAACAGAGCGAGAGAATGATACTGCTGAACAGAGTCGCCACATTCCTCGCACCAACGCAAATCTCCTGCATCCCAAAAAATAGACATCAAATCACTTCGACTTTTGTAGAAAGGAAAAGCATCTGCCAACTTCAGCCATTGGAGTTTATAATATTTTAAAGCAGCATAATAGTTATCAAAATGCTGTACTGATACGATATTAGCTTCCCAGCCATCGAAAAACCACCACGGTTCATCTTTGCCATACATTTCAATAACACGATACACCTGCTTCACCTCCCTTTGTTCTGTTTATTATACCGAAAATGTCATAATTTTCAATAAATATGCTCCATTATACAAGTTTTTTCGCCATTTGCTCAAAACTGTAGAAAAAAGTGTCATTATTCTGATTAGTCGTTTTTCATTCATCAGATAAGAAAACGAGACTTTTTCTAAGCCTCGCTCCCAATTTATTAATACAAATCAAGATAGTTATCTACTTCCCATTGGGAAACAAAAGTGGCATAGCTTGCCCATTCGATGCGTTTTGCTTCTACAAAACTTGTATAAATATGGTTCCCAAGTGCAGCTTTTACAACTTCATCTTCTGTCAGTGCTTTCACCGCATTATGTAGAGTAGAAGGAAGGTCTGTAATACCCGCTTCTTTGCGCTCTTCTGCTGTCATGACATAGATATTTTCTTCAATCGGAGCAGGTGCTTCAATTTTATTTTCAATCCCATGAAGTCCAACTTCAAGAAGAACAGCCATAGCAATATAAGGATTAGCCATTGGGTCAACAGAACGCAATTCCAAACGTGTTCCCATACCGCGTGAAGCTGGCACGCGAACAAGTGGAGAACGATTCCGTCCTGCCCAAGCAATATACACAGGAGCTTCATAACCCGGAACCAAACGTTTATAAGAGTTGACAGTCGGGTTCATGATAGCTGTATAATTGTAAGCATGCTTAATCAGACCACCAAGGAAATAATAAGCAGTTTTTGATAATTGCATGCCATTTGGATCTTCTGGATCAAAGAAAGCATTCTGACCGTCTTGATTAAAGAGCGACATGTTACAGTGCATACCTGAACCAGCAATACCAAATTTTGGTTTTGCCATAAAAGTAGCGTACAAACCATGCTTGCGGGCAATTGTCTTAACAACCAGCTTAAACAACTGAATCTTATCACAGGCACGGAGAACTTCATCGTATTTAAAGTCAATTTCGTGCTGACCGATAGCTACCTCATGGTGACTGGCTTCTACTTCAAATCCCATTGTTGTAAGGACATTAACGATTTCACGGCGAGTATTGTCAGCCAGGTCAGTCGGAGCAAGGTCAAAATAGCCACCCTTATCATTTACCTCAAGAGTTGGATCACCATTCTCATCAAGTTTAAATAAGAAAAATTCTGGCTCAGGACCTAAATTAAAGGATTTGAATCCTAATTCTTCCATGTGACGTAAAGCGCGTTTCAAATTTCCACGCGGATCCCCTTTAAAAGGCGTTCCTTCCGTCGTATAGACATCACAAATCAATCCTGCGACACTTCCATTTTCGTCTCCCCAAGGGAAAACAGTCCATGTATCCAAGTCGGGATACAGGTACATATCTGACTCATTGATACGCACAAAACCTTCGATAGAAGAACCATCGAACATCACTTTGTTGGATAAAACTTTATTCAGCTGTTCATCTGTCGCTGGAATTTCAACGTTTTTCATCGTTCCCAGAACGTCTGAAAACATCAAACGGATAAAGGTAACATTTTTTTCTTTCACTTCGCGACGAATGTCAGCTACTGTAATTGGCATGAGTATCTCCTTATGAAATTTAAAAAAATTGATATTGGTCAATGCATACGACCAAATGGTGGAAGGGAAGAAGCAAAGCGACCTTGTTGTAAAATGTCTTTATGAAGGGCTCGACGAACGTCTTTCTCACTCACCGGCTTCTTGTATTTCGCTTCGCGCTCGGCATATTTTCGCTTAATCGCAGCAATATTGTAACCTTCTGAAATGTAATCTTTAATCTCCAACAAGCGATCCATATCATTTAATGAATACATGCGGCGATTTCCTTCATTTCGATCAGGCTTGATCAATTCTTGATCTTCATAATAACGAATCTGACGTGCTGTCAAATCCGTCAATTTCATAACGCTACCAATGGGAAAAACAGCCATATTGCGACGAAATTCTTTTTCCTTCATTGCAAATTCCTTTCTTATGCTCTATTATAATCTGAAAAAATTTCTATGTCAAGAACCCATGTTATATTTTCTGACATTATTCTTCGTTTTTTAATTTCAATACTTTCCGCAAGCGATCCACATCAGAATTGACCAGCATGGCAACGAAAACCCCCATGAAAGTCTCAAAGACACGTGCAAATACATATAAAACCGTCTCTCCTGTTGGAATAGATAAAGTAATAATCAGCATGGCAGAAACACCACCAATCACTCCCGCTTTGTTGTTCATAGCAACATTTGTCATAATCGTTAACATCGTACAAATAGGAACGACCAGTAAGGTCACCCAAAACTGCTCATGAAACAGGTTATTGATGAGAAAGAAGAGCAAGGCATACAAACCACCAATACTATTTCCTAAAATACGAGAGGTTCCAAAATGGACGCTCTTATCAAAATCTTCACGCAAACTGAAAACAGCTGTCAGAGCACCAATCTGCAATCCTTTCCAACCAAAAAGCCCAAAGATAAGAAGAACAATAAAAACCGCGACCCCCGTTTTAAAGGTTCGCATTCCTAATTTAAATTTCGACTTATCAAACTTATACTTTTTAAAATAACCCATTCACGCATTTCCTTTTACCTTTATTCTAACATATTTTAGAGAAAAGATAATAATGATTACAAGAAATGAAAACAATTTCTTTTCATTCTAAAAGGTTGAAGCTTGTGCCACAAATCCTAACTGCAACCTTCAAGTACTGCTGTGAGCAATCAGCTACTGCAGTCATCATTTATGATTACATAAATTTGAGACTGGAAATTTTTTGTTCCAGTCTCCTTTAGAATTATTGTTCCGTAAGTGCTGCAAGAGCTGGCAGTACTTTATCTTTACCTCCACTGATTTTCTTAGCTCACTTCGTTTCGCAGAAAATCTAGCGTGTGCACTAGAAAAGAGCTGACATCTAGCTCTTTTCATCTACTTATAGCGCAATAGCTGAATGGCAGTTCACTTCGCTAAGCTCGTGACCAACCTATTCAACCTTGCAGGGTTCAACTCTTCCAGTGGATGAGTTGAAGTTGTCCCCTAAAAATCAGAAATGAGACTCAACGAAATCATAGATCTCTGACTGACCGCCTTATTTTTCTGTAAGAGCAGCCAATCCTGGCAATACTTTACCTTCAAGAAGCTCCATGCTTGCGCCTCCGCCTGTAGAAATCCATGAGAATTTGTCTGCACGACCAAGGTTGATAGCTGCCGCTGCTGAGTCACCACCACCGATAATAGATTTCACGCCTGGTTGTTTCACGATAGCATCCATGACACCGATTGTACCAGCTTGGAAGTCAGGATTTTCAAAGACACCCATTGGACCATTCCAAACAACTGTTTTCGCACCAGTTAATTCTTGGTCAAATTTAGCGATTGATTTAGGACCGATATCCAAACCAAGGAAGCCAGGATCTACTGCTTCACCGTCAGTATCTTTCACTTCAGTGTAGTCCGCAAAAGCATTTGCTTCTTTCGAGTCAACTGGCAAAATCAATTTACCGTTTGCTTTTTCAAGCAGAGCTTTTGCAACCTCCAACTTATCTTCTTCTACAAGTGAGTTACCGATTTCGATACCTTGTGCTTTGTAGAAAGTATACGTCATACCACCACCGATAAGCACTTTATCAGCTTTTTCAAGAAGATTTTCGATAACACCAATCTTGTCTGATACTTTAGAACCACCAAGGATTGCTACGAATGGACGAACTGGATTTTCAACAGCTTCTTTGATATAAGCAATTTCGTTTTCAAGAAGGAAACCTGCAACTGCTTTCTCAACGTTTGCTGAGATACCTACGTTAGATGCGTGAGCACGGTGAGCTGTACCAAATGCATCATTTACAAAGATACCGTCTCCAAGGCTTGCCCAATATTTACCAAGTTCTGGATCGTTTTTAGATTCTTTCTTGCCGTCAACATCTTCAAAACGAGTGTTTTCAACAAGAAGAACTTCACCGTCTTTAAGGGCATTGATAGCTGCTTCAAGCTCTGCTCCACGAGTTACTCCTGGAAGGAAAGCAACATCTTGACCTAATTTTTTAGCTAAATCAGCCGCAACTGGTGCAAGAGATTTTCCTTCTTTATCAGCTTCTTCTTTCACACGTCCAAGGTGAGAGAAAAGAATAGCACGTCCACCATGTTCAAGGATATACTTGATTGTTGGAAGAGCAGCTGAGATACGGTTGTCGTTTGTGATAACTCCGTCTTTAAGCGGCACATTGAAATCAACGCGAACAAGGACTTTTTTGCCTTTCAATTCAACGTCTTTAACAGTAAGTTTTGCCATGTTACAAAAACTCCTTTTTCTATTTTATACGAAACTATTATATCATATTTTCTAAAAGTTTTCTTGATATAAAGAAAGTTTTCACAAAATAATTTGACTAAAATATGAAATCTAAATACGAAAGAGCCGAGAAGGCTCGACTCTTTATTATTCTACTGGAGTAGTTTCTTCCACAGGTTCTGTTACGGTTGTATCTTCGATAATTTCGACTTCATTGACAGCTTGCGGTTCAAGGTTACGGTAACGAGCCATACCTGTACCAGCTGGGATGATTTTACCAATGATAACATTTTCCTTGAGACCAAGCAAGTGGTCTTTCTTACCACGGATAGCCGCGTCTGTGAGGACACGAGTGGTTTCTTGGAAGGAAGCAGCTGACAAGAAACTATTTGTTTCAAGAGATGCTTTAGTAATTCCCATGAGGACTGGGCGAGCAGTCGCAGGAACACCGCCTGAGATAACTACATCTCGGTTAGCATCGGTAAAGTCTGTAATATCCATGAGTGTGCCCATAAGAAGATCAGTATCTCCCGGATCCATGATGCGCACCTTACGAATCATTTGGCGAACCATTACTTCAATATGCTTGTCACCGATTTCTACCCCTTGACTGCGGTAAACTTTTTGCACTTCAGCTAGCAGGTAAGTCTCAACAGACAAGACATCACGAACAGCCAATAAATGTTTCGGTTGGATAGAACCTTCTGTTAATGCTGCCCCGCGAGAAACTTGGTCACCTACAGCCACTTTCATACGAGCTGTAAATGGTACAACGTATTCTCCTTCACCGGTTGCACCCTTGACAAAGACTTTCTTAGTCCGAGTAGAAGCATCTTCTTCAATTGCAGTCACTTCGCCTTTAACTTCAGTAATAACTGCTTCCCCTTTCGGATTGCGGGCTTCAAAGATTTCTTGGACACGAGGAAGACCTTGTGTGATATCGGTATTAGAGGCAACACCACCCGTGTGGAAAGTACGCATTGTAAGCTGTGTACCAGGTTCACCGATAGATTGGGCAGCAATCGTTCCGACTGCCTCACCGACTTCAACCGCATCACCCGTTGCCAAGTTGATACCGTAACAACGACGGCAAACTCCATGACGTGTATTACATGTAAAGACAGAGCGAATAGTGACTTCTTCGACACCAGCGCTAACAATCTCATGCGCCATATCTTCTGTAATCAATACGTCTGGACCAACGATGACTTCGCCTGTTTCAGGATGTTTAACAGATTTCTTCGTATAACGACCAATCAAGCGTTCTTCTAATGGCTCAATCATTTCTTTACCATCAGTAATTGAGCGGATAACAAGACCACGATCGGTTCCACAGTCATCTTCACGGATAATCACATCTTGCGCCACATCAACCAAACGGCGAGTCAGATAACCTGAGTCAGCTGTTTTAAGGGCTGTATCAGTCATCCCTTTACGAGCACCGTGAGTAGAGAAGAACATTTCCAAAACAGACAAACCTTCACGGAAGTTAGATAGAATAGGCAATTCCATGATGCGGCCATTAGGAGCGGCCATCAAACCACGCATACCAGCAAGTTGTGAGAAGTTAGAAATGTTACCACGGGCTCCAGAGTCCATCATCATAACGATTGGGTTCTTAGAATCTTGGTTGGCAACCAAACGTTTTTCCAATTTTTCACGAGCTGCACGCCATTCAGCAGTAACTGCATTGTAGCGTTCATCGTCTGTAATCATACCACGGCGGAATTGTTTGGTGATTTGTTCCACACGTTTGTGAGACTCTTCGATAATTTCTGCCTTATCTTCAACGACCGGAATATCAGCAATCCCTACTGTCAAGCCTGCTAACGTTGAATGATGATAGCCGAGATCCTTCAGACGGTCAAGGAAAGCAGATGTTTCAGTTGTACGGAAACGTTTGAAGATTTCAGCAATGATATTTCCAAGATTTTTCTTCTTGAATGGTACATTTAATTCTAGCTTACTGATAGCTTCTTTGACATCTTGACCAGATTCTAAGAAATACTTAGCTGGCACACCTTCTGCCATGTTTGAAGCATTTGGCTCTTGCAAATATGGCAATTCATCTGGCATGATATCATTAAAAAGAATCTTACCCACTGTTGTCAAGAGGATCTTGTGTTTTTGATTTTCTGTCCATGGTTTGTTTAAACTATCCGTTGCAATCCCAACACGCGTATGTAAGTGAACATAGCCATTACGGAGAGCCATTACAGCTTCATCACGGTCTTTAAAGACCATTCCTTCTCCTTCACGACCAGCTTCTTCCATAGTCAGGTAGTAGTTCCCCAAGACCATATCTTGTGAAGGGGTTACTACTGGCTTACCGTCTTTTGGATTGAGGATGTGTTCGGCTGCCAGCATGAGAATCCGTGCTTCTGCTTGAGCTTCTTCTGACAAGGGCACATGGATAGCCATTTGGTCTCCGTCAAAGTCGGCATTATAAGCCTCACACACAAGTGGGTGCAAACGAAGAGCCTTCCCGTCAATCAAGACTGGCTCAAAAGCCTGAATCCCTAATCTGTGAAGTGTCGGTGCGCGGTTAAGGAGCACTGGGTGTTCTTTAATCACATCTTCTAAAATATCCCAGATGCGTTCATCATTCCGTTCCACCAAGCGTTTAGCAGCTTTGACATTTTGCACAATATCACGCGCGACAATTTCACGCATGACAAATGGTTTGAAGAGTTCAATAGCCATTTCACGTGGCACACCACATTGGTACATCTTGAGTGTCGGACCTACCGCAATAACCGAACGTCCTGAGAAGTCAACCCGTTTTCCGAGCAAGTTTTGACGAAAACGTCCTTGTTTCCCTTTGAGCATGTGGCTCAATGATTTGAGCGGACGGCTTCCTGGTCCAGTAATAGGACGACCACGACGACCATTGTCAATCAAAGCATCAACCGCTTCTTGCAACATCCGCTTTTCATTTTGCACGATGATTCCAGGAGCATTTAGTTCCAAAAGACGTGCCAAACGATTATTCCGATTGATAACACGACGGTAGAGATCATTGAGGTCAGAAGAGGCAAAACGTCCACCGTCCAACTGAAGCATTGGACGTAAGTCTGGCGGAATAACTGGCAAGATGTTTAAGACCATCCATTCTGGCTTGTTACCAGATTTTTGGAAGGCATCTAAAACATCCAAACGACGAATAGCCTTGACACGTTTTTGACCAGTTGCCGTTTTTAATTCATCTTTGAGCTCTGCAATTTCTTTTTCCAAATCTACTTGTTTCAAGAGATCTTGAATTGCTTCAGCACCCATTTTTGCAACAAAGGAACCTTGACCATATTCTCGTAAGCGTTCACGATATTCCCGCTCTGTCATAATGGATTTATGCTCAAGTGGCGTATCTTTTGGATCAATCACCACATAAGCTGCAAAATAGATGACTTCTTCAAGAGCACGAGGGCTCATGTCCAAGGTCAAGCCCATTCGGCTTGGGATTCCTTTAAAATACCAAATATGAGAGACAGGTGCTTTCAACTCAATATGTCCCATACGTTCACGACGAACTTTGGTACGAGTTACTTCAACACCACAACGATCACAAATGATTCCTTTATAGCGAATCCGTTTATATTTTCCACATGCACATTCCCAGTCTTTCGTAGGACCAAAGATGACTTCATCAAAAAGTCCTTCGCGTTCTGGTTTTAGTGTGCGGTAGTTAATTGTTTCAGGTTTCTTCACTTCTCCATAAGACCAAGAGCGGACTTTACTAGGAGAAGCTAGGGTGATTTGCATACTTTGAAAACGATTTACATCAACCACTATTTCTTACCTTTCTTTATTATCTATTGAATCAGTTCTTATTCTTTCCCTTCAGCATCAAAAGCGGCTTTTGCTTCTTGTGCTGCTTTTTCACGTGCTTTTTCAAGATCGTCTACATGAATCACATCATCATCCATGCCTTCATCCAAGTCACGAAGTTCGACTTCATTGTCGTCTTCATCAAGGACACGCATGTCAAGACCAAGTGATTGCAATTCTTTTACAAGGACACGGAAGGATTCTGGAACACCTGGTTTTGGAATGGGCTTACCTTTGGTAATGGCTTCATAAGCTCTCAAACGACCATTGATGTCATCTGACTTGTAAGTCAAGATTTCTTGAAGGACGTTAGAAGCACCGTAGGCTTCAAGAGCCCAAACTTCCATTTCTCCAAAACGTTGTCCACCAAACTGCGCTTTACCACCAAGAGGTTGTTGCGTAACGGTTGAATAAGGACCAACAGAACGGGCATGGAGCTTATCATCAACCATGTGGTGGAGTTTGATCATGTACATGACACCAACGGATACACGATTATCAAATGGCTCACCAGTACGGCCATCATAAAGGATTGTCTTAGCATCGCTATCCATGCCAGCTTCACGAACGGTTTCCCAAAGATCATCTGAGCTAGCCCCGTCAAAGACTGGCGTTGCAATGTGGATACCAAGGTTGCGAGCAGCCATACCGAGGTGCAATTCCATAACTTGTCCGATATTCATACGTGACGGCACCCCAAGAGGATTCAACATGATATCAACTGGTGTCCCGTCTGGAAGATACGGCATATCCTCAACTGGAACAATGCGGGAAACAACCCCTTTGTTTCCGTGGCGTCCGGCCATCTTATCTCCAACGCGGATTTTCCGTTTTTGAGCGATATAAACACGTACCAACATGTTGACACCGGATTGCAATTCATCACCGTTCGCACGAGTAAAGATTTTCACATCACGGACAACACCTGCACCACCGTGTGGTACACGAAGGGAGGTATCACGCACTTCACGAGACTTATCACCAAAAATTGCATGAAGCAGGCGTTCTTCAGCGGATAAATCTTTTTCACCTTTCGGCGTTACTTTACCGACAAGAATGTCGCCTTCTTTTACCTCAGCACCAATGCGGATAATTCCCATCTCGTCAAGGTCTCTCAAAGCATCTTCCCCGACGTTTGGAATTTCGCGCGTGATTTCTTCAGGTCCAAGTTTTGTATCACGTGTTTCTGATTCAAATTCTTCCAAGTGAACAGATGTGTAAACATCGTCTTTCACTAAACGTTCACTCATGATAACGGCATCTTCAAAGTTGTAACCTTCCCATGTCATATAAGCAACGATTGGATTTTGTCCAAGCGCCATTTCACCTTTTTCCATAGAAGGTCCATCTGCGATAAAGTCACCTTTTTCAACTGTATCGCCAACTTTTACCAGCGTGCGTTGGTTGTAAGAAGTACCTGAGTTAGAACGGCGGAATTTCGTAATATGATAGACATCAAGCGAACCGTCTTCACGACGAACTTCAACTTTGGCTGCATCAGAATACACAACTTTACCGTCGTGTTGGGCAATAATCGCCGCACCAGAGTCATGAGCTGCTTGGTATTCCATACCAGTACCAACATATGGTGCATGCGGATCAATCAACGGTACCGCCTGACGTTGCATGTTGGCACCCATGAGAGCACGGTTTGAGTCGTCATTTTCAAGGAAAGGAATACATGCTGTCGCAACCGCAACTACCTGTTTAGGCGACACATCCATGAAATCCACCTGATCTGAAGGAAATTCTTGGTTATTCCCTTGGTGACGTCCCATGACAATTGCTTCTGCAAAACGACCATCTTCTGTTAATTTAGAATTTGCTTGCGCTACGATAAATTCATCTTCTTCGTCCGCTGTCAACCAAACGATTTCATTAGTGACCAGACCTGTTTCCCGATTCACTTTACGATACGGCGTTTGGATAAATCCATATTTATTCAAGTGCCCATAAGAAGACAAGTTATTGATCAAACCAATGTTTGGTCCTTCAGGTGTTTCAATTGGACACATACGTCCATAGTGGGTGTAGTGCACGTCACGCACTTCATATCCAGCACGGTCACGAGTCAAACCACCAGGTCCCAAGGCTGACAAACGGCGTTTGTGAGACAATTCAGACAGTGGGTTGTGTTGGTCCATGAACTGAGACAATTGAGATGAACCAAAGAATTCTTTAATCGCTGCTGTGACTGGGCGGATATTGATGATTTGTTGCGGTGTCAACACTTCATTATCTTGCACACTCATGCGCTCGCGAACATTACGCTCCATACGAGACAATCCAAGACGTACTTGGTTAGCAAGCAATTCACCAACGGCACGAATCCGACGATTTCCCAAGTGGTCAATATCATCCACACGACCAAGTCCTTCAGCGAGGTTCAAGAAGTAATTCATCTCAGCCAAAATATCTGCTGGCGTAATCGTATGAACACGATCTCCCGGGTTAGCATTACCAATAATAGTTACCACACGATCTGGATCAGTTGGCGCCACTACTTTGAATTTTTGAAGAACGACTGGATCTGTCAACACGGCTGCATCATTTGGAATATAAGTGATTTTATTCAAATCACCGTCCAAGTATTCTGCAATACTATCAATGACATTACGCGTCATAACCGTTCCAGCTTCAACCAAGATTTCACCTGTTTCTGGATCTACCAAAGGCTCTGCAATCGTTTGATTTAACAAACGTGTTTTAATGTTTAATTTTTTATTGATTTTATAACGACCAACTGCCGCCAAGTCATAACGATGTGGATCAAAGAAACGAGCGACCAATAGACTACGTGAGCTATCAGCTGTTTTAGGCTCACCTGGACGAAGACGTTCATAGATTTCTTTCAGCGCTTCATCTGTACGTGAATCCATTGGATTTTTGTGGATATCTTTTTCAATCGTGTTGCGAACGAGATCGCTATCACCGAAAATATCAAAGATTTCATCATCACCAGAGAAACCAAGTGCACGAACAAGTGTCGTAAACGGAATCTTACGGGTACGGTCAATCCGAGTGTAGGCAATATCTTTTGAGTCCGTTTCCAACTCTAACCAAGCTCCACGGTTTGGAATGACGGTGGAACCATACCCAACCTTCCCATTTTTGTCTACTTTATCATTGAAGTAAACACCTGGAGAACGAACGAGCTGTGATACGATAATCCGCTCACCACCGTTGATGATAAATGTTCCCATTTCTGTCATGATTGGAAAATCGCCAAAGAAGACCTCTTGCGTCTTGATTTCGCCGGTTTCTTTATTGATTAAACGGAAAGTCACAAAAATAGGTGCAGAATAGCTGGCATCATGGATACGTGCTTCTTCTAAAGTGTATTTAGATTCTTTAATTTCATAACCAACAAACTCTAGCTCCATTGTATCTGTAAAGTTTGAGATAGGAAGTACATCTTCAAATACTTCTTTCAAACCATGGTCAAGAAAATCTTTGAACGAATCTGTCTGGATTTCAATCAAATTTGGTAAATCAAGAACTTCCTTGATTCTTGAAAAACTACGACGAGTACGGTGTTTCCCGTATTGAACTTCATGTCCTGCCAAGTTTTTTACTCCTTCTTCTTTCTACATTCTCTATTACATGATAGAGTAGCAATTTTCATTTGTCCTTTTTGAGTAATTTTCAGAATCTTTAAGTTTTGATGACAAACGACAAAAATCCCAAAAACAGACACAAAAAGAGCAGCTAAATCTGACTTTAAAAGTATGATTTAACTGCTGTAAGCTTTATATGGACAATATTTCAAATAAAGCAGACGACAAATTATTAGTAATATTATACCTTATTTAACTCTGCTTTTCAAGTTTTTTACTTACTGAAAGTGTTTTTATTTAGCGTCCACCTAAAAGTGCTGCCCAAGCTTTTTGATAATCACTATCTGTACCACCGATTCCAAATTTATAGGTGGTCATCGGAGCACCGTTTTTCGCCCAGTAACTAGTAACTGTCTGTCCGGTCAGGTTCATACTGCGACCATTGACTGTTACTGTGCCAGCTCGTTCACCCGTCGCTTTAAGAACATTAGACTTAATGACACTAGAGTCTAGGTTGAACTTATCACCAACTCCCCAAATATTTGGGTCGGCTTGATAAATTGCATTTACTAGTTGAGCCATATACTGCGCATTATTATTGTAACCCGTCAAAGCTGCCATTGAAGCATTATTGTCATGACCGATCCAACCACCTAACGTTAATTTAGGAGTGGATACCATGAGCCACATGTCACCATTGCTGTTGGTCGTACCCGTTTTTCCAATCCAATCAGCACTAGCTAAACCGCTATTAATCTGCGTTAAACGAGATTTGAAGGTCGTCGTAGCACCCGAACTCAATACCCCACGCATAAGACTTTGCATAATCGTCGCCGTTGCCTTAGAGTAAACCTGAACAGGTTTTGCTTTATGTTCATAGACAACTTTCCCGTTTTTTGTCGTAATCTTTTCAATCATATAGCGCTCTTGGTATGCCCCATTATTGGCTAAAGTTTGGAAACCATTGGTGTGTTGGGCGACAGATACTTCAATACCTCCTCCCATTGGCAGACTTTCAATATCATAATTTTCAATTTGATAGCCCATTTTCTCCATGTACCCTTGAACATTAACTCCTTTGTCACGAAGCAATTTATAGGTCCAATAAGCTGGAATGTTCCAAGAAGTATTCAAAGCTTCCTGCAAATCCATCATGGCTGTACCACGGCTATCTACGTGCATAATTGGCTCACCGCTAGAGAAATTTGCAGGGTAGTTAGACAGCATGCTGGCACTTCCCATAAGCCCTTGGTCTATGGCAATACCATAGGCTAAAATCGGCTTAATGGTTGAGCCTGGTGAGCGCTCTGTATCAAATGCATGGTTGTTCTGGTTAGAAGCATAATCACGTCCTCCAACAAACCCCAAAATAGCTCCTGTACGATTATCCATGAGGACATTTCCAGCTTCGACTACACCTGTTCCATCATCTAAGACACTACCAAAATTAGCTACTGCATTTTGCATTGCATTATGCACATTCTTATTAATAGTTGTGGTGACAGTGTAGCCGCCTTCACTCAACTCTTTCGCAGCTAGTTCTCTGTAAGCTTTCACTGTTGCATCATTTTTCAACTCTTGCTGTGAAACATTGTCACGTTTGATTAAGTAATCATACATTGCTTTTTGAGCTTCTTTCATCGCAACGTAATATAGATAGTCATGTGTTCTTGCTGAAGTCGTATCACTTGGTAAAAAGTCTCGTTTTAAATCATAATCTTTATACAATTGGTACTCGTCTTTACTAATCGCACCTGTCCGGTACATATTGTAAATAACATTTTTCGCACGATTGAGACCAAAAGTCATATCTTTAGCACTTTTCAGGCTACCGTCAGCTGCATAAGGAGAGTAAACAATCGGACTTTGTGGTAAACCGGCAATAAAAGCTGCTTGAGGAATTGTCAATTTGCTGGCAGGAACTCCAAAAATTCCTTGTGCAGCTTCTTCCACACCAGCAATATTTTGCCCTTTGTTATTTCTCCCAAACGGTGCCACATTCAAATAAGTCGTTAAAATATCGTCTTTGCTCATGTAGCGTTCTAAAGCCAGCGCATCAATGATTTCTGATGCTTTACGACTAAAGGTTGGAGCATCGCCGACAACTTGTTGCTTGATTAACTGTTGTGTTAAGGTAGAACCACCACTTGAGGAACCAATCCCTACAACAGAGCCTAGTGTTGCCCGCAAAACAGCTTTCGTAACAACCCCATGATGCTTGTGGAAATTTTCGTCTTCCGTAGCAATGACTGCTTTTTTTACATTAGCAGAAATAGATTTGCTAGCTACTGATATTCTTAGTAAATCACTATCAATTGCTGAAATTGAACTACCATCAGCATATTTTAATTCAGAAATAGCCGAGATGTCTTGGATTTTTTTGATGAGCTCTTCTTTTTTAGGAGTTTCAACCTTATCGAAGATTCTTGCACCATAACCCAATGCAATACCTCCACCAAACAAGCACCCTAAAAAAACAAGCACAAAAAAGACATTTGATAATAATTTCAGAGTACGAAGGACAGTTCCACCAATACTCAAAATTGTCCAGTTTTCCTTTTTATTTTTGCTAGGACGATCTGTTTGAAAAAGTTTCTCAAACAATTGTTGTATTTTTTCTAAAACTTGTTTAAACATTCTTTCTCCTTGGGCTTTCTGTGCCTATTATAGCAAATTTATGAAACTTCTGACAACAAGAAAGGCAAGCCTTGGCTGAAATCATTGTTTTTTTCATTATTTTTGCGATTTTACTATATTCTAGTGCTTGTTTGTGATACAATGTTACAATAACTAGAAATTTTATAAAGGAGAGACAGATATGCACATTTTTGATGAGCTAAAAGAACGTGGTCTGGTTTTTCAAACAACTGACGAAGAAGCGTTGCGCAAAGCCTTAGCGGAAGGAAATGTTAGTTTTTATTCTGGCTATGATCCAACAGCTGACAGCCTGCACCTCGGTCATCTTGTACCAATCCTTGTCATGAAACATTTACAGTTGGCAGGTCACAAACCCTACGCTCTCGTCGGCGGTGCAACTGGCTTAATTGGCGATCCATCATTTAAAGATACCGAGCGGAGTTTACAAACAAAAGACACAGTTGAGAGCTGGGTACGGAGCATTCAAGCGCAAGTATCTCGTTTTCTTGACTTTGAAAATGGTGACAACAAGGCTGAAATGGTCAACAACTACGACTGGTTCTCTGATATTAGTTTTATTGACTTTCTGCGCGATGTCGGAAAATATTTCACCGTCAACTACATGATGAGTAAAGAATCCGTAAAAAAACGAATTGAAACAGGGATTTCTTATACCGAGTTTGCTTACCAAATCATGCAAGGCTATGACTTTTTTGAGCTAAATCGCCAATACGGTGTCACTTTACAAATCGGTGGTTCTGACCAATGGGGCAATATGACTGCTGGTACTGAATTGCTTCGTCGGAAGGCAGACAAAACAGCTCACGTTATTACAGTGCCCCTTATCACAGACGCAACCGGTAAGAAATTTGGTAAGTCAGAAGGCAACGCTGTATGGCTCAATGCTGATAAGACCAGTCCTTACGAAATGTACCAATTCTGGATGAATGTCATGGACGCTGATGCCGTTCGTTTCCTTAAAATTTTCACTCTTCTTCCGCTTGATGAAATCGAAGAAATCGGGAAACAATTTGAAGCAGCTCCACATGAACGTTTGGCACAAAAAATCTTGGCGCGAGAAGTCGTTACACTCGTGCATGGCGAAAAAGCCTACAAAGAAGCACTCAATATCACCGAGCAGCTTTTTGCCGGAAATATCAAAAATCTTTCTGTCAAAGAGCTGAAACAAGGGCTTCGCGGCGTCCCAAATTATCAAGTGAAAGCAGATGACAATCTCAATATCGTAGAACTTTTGGTAACGGCTAGCGTTGTCAATTCTAAACGCCAAGCGCGTGAAGATGTCCAAAACGGTGCTATTTATGTCAATGGCGATCGCATTCAAGACCTTGACTATACATTAACGGACGCTGACAAATTGGAAAACGAACTCACCGTTATCCGTCGTGGTAAGAAAAAATATTTTGTTTTGACTTACTAAATAGGAAAAAGAGCAATCAACTACTACATCGTTGGTTTATTGCGCTATATACTTTGAAGCTGGAGACTTTTCGCTCCAGCTTCTTTTCATTCTCACTTAGCAAAAAGCATATTGTCATAGTGCTTGTTTTAGCTCCAACCGCTTTAAAAGTGTGGTTCATTTTAAAATTCCCTTTCTTTATCTACTTGTCAAAGCATTTCTCACATGTTACACTAGTCAGAGAAATTTATGAAAGAGAAAACGCATGAAACCCAAACTTAAACGCTTTGAAACGGCTAAGCTTTTTTCTTGCCCTTTTTGTCAGCAAGCCTTGTTTTTATCAGAAAATAGTCTCAAATGCAAAAATAAGCATTCCTTCGACTTGGCAAAGTTTGGCTATGTCAACTTGGCTCCACAGGTGAAGCAATCAAAAGACTACGATAAATCCAACTTTCAAAATCGACAATTGATTCTCGAAGCAGGATTTTACCAGCCAATTTTGAAGAAATTACTAGAAATTTTATCATCTTTACCACAACATGGTAATCTGCTGGACATTGGTTGCGGAGAAGGCTATTATGCTCGAAATTTGCAAGCACAATTACCAGATAAACATATCTATGCATTCGATTTGTCAAAAGAGTCTATTCAACTAGCAACCAAAAGTGACCACAGCCTGACGGTAAATTGGTTTGTTGGAGATCTGGCGCACATCCCTATTCAAGATGCTAGCATGGATATGATTTTAGACATCTTCTCTCCTGCCAATTACCAAGAATTTCAGCGCGTCTTGCAGAAAAACGGCTTGCTCATTAAGGTTATTCCTAGCAGCCAACACTTGCAAGAAATTCGTAGTATCGTTGCCGAGCAATTAACAAACACAAATTATTCCAATCACAAAATCATTGAGCATTTTGAAGAAGCCTTTACCATTACAAATTCTTATGACGTTGCAGCTACTTTCAACTTGAGAGAAAACGAAAAAGCGGCACTTCTTCATATGACACCGCTTCTTTTTAATATTGACATTGATAAAATAGATTGGTCACCATTAACTGACATCACGATTGCTGCAAAGATTTTAGTTGGTCAACAAATATAAAGCAAAAAGAGGTGAAAACAGATTGCTGCGAGATACAGCAGTCTATTCAACCTCTTTTTATACGCCTCGATTAAAAGCTAACCAAATCATTCCCAAAGCTAAAACAATATAAGCAATCAACGCCAATAACCGTTGTCCCACTTGATAAGCTCTTCTTTCCCCGCGGACTGGGAAAATAACAGCACAGAGAGCGCCTCCGACTGCACCACCTAAGTGACCTGCCAGACTAATTCCCGGTGTCAAACTCAATACCAAATTCATAACTAGAAGAACTAAGTATGACTGGCCGAGTTGCTGAATGTAAGGATTTCGCACCGCGTAGCGCAAAGTAATAATAGCACCAAAAATCCCAAACAAAGATGTAGAGGCACCTGCAGCCACAGCACTTGGAGTGAAAAAGAAGACAAAGACATTTCCTAAAATACCAGACATCAGATAAAGAAACAGAAAATTCCACGAGCCAAAAATATGCTCAGCTTGTCGTCCGATAAAATACAGCGTAATCATATTCATCACAAAATGCTCCAAGCCGATATGAACAAAAATCGCCGATACCAAGCGCCAAATCTGACTTGGAAAATATTGAATCGTTCGACCATTCATTGCCCCAAATTCATAAATCGTTTGGGTACTAGCATAATTAAAGCCACGCAACAGAAACATTGCTAGGAAAACTCCTGTCGTGATAAGCAACAATAAGCTCGTTACTGGATAACGTTTATCATAAATTTTATTCACAAATCAATACCTCCTGAACGGGAATATCACAATCATCTGGTTGAAAATCAACTAACTGGTAAGGATAAATTGTACTTACTGTCATCCCTTTAAAATCAGCCAAATAGCGGTCATAATAGCCACCTCCATAGCCAATACGATAGCCTTTTTTGTTAAAAGCAACACCTGGAACATGAATCAAATCAATATGAGATTTTTCCACCGTTCGTTCACTTCTTGGTTCCCAGATACCAAAAACAGTCAATTCCAAGTCATTTGGATTATAATCTACAAAAGTCATGCGCCCTTCGGGATAAGTCTTAGGGACCAAAACCCGCTTGCCATCTGCTTGAGCCTGCCTGATGAAAATCCTTGTATCAAACTCGTGTGGCAAAGATAAATAAGTAGCAACTGTTCTAGCTTGTTGATAAGCAGAAGATTCCAGCAAGTACTGAGTGAGCAAAGCATCTCTCTGCTGTTTTACTATCAATTCCTGCTCTTTCATTTTCCTGACTATAGTTTTGCGCAAATCTGCCTTCATTTATCTTCTCCTCGATCAGAAATATTATCAACATTCCCAGCCCATTATTCATTAACTTTTGCACTTAAAAACTTCCCAAATTTTTCAATAGCAAAAGGCAGCGCTGCTTCATCTGGCGCCATTTTAGGATGATGAAGTGCGTAAGGACTATCAATTCCCAGCCAGAACATCACACCCTTGACTTTACTGAGCAGATAGCCAAAGTCCTCACCGGTCATTGCAGGTAAAATATCAATCATGTGCACACCGTTCTCTTTTTGGAAAAAATTCATGCATTGAGCAGCTAATTCTGGATGATTTTCCACAGGAAGATAACCGCCTTGTTTCAGCTCCAACTCAAGCTCTACACCAAAAGACTGCGCTACTCCTTCAGCGATTTCCCGCAGGCGTTTTTGAGTGAGCAAATTCATCTCCTGCGTCAACGTTCGAATGGTTCCATGCAAAAAAGCAGTTTCAGCAATCACGTTATTCGTTGTTCCAGCATGGAATTCACCAAAGGTGACGACAGCTCCTTCAATCGGATCTACATTGCGACTCACAATGGTCTGAACCTGAGTGATAAAATAGCTAGCTGCTACCAAAGCGTCATTAGCATTATGCGGAAATGCAGCATGACCACCCTTGCCCTTAAAAGTTAATTTAACTTCACAAGTCCCTGCAAAAAGTGTACTAGTATTCGTAGCAATATCTCCTACCTTGAGGTCAGGTCGCACATGAAGCCCATAAAATTCATCTGGCAACCAATCGCCAAAGGCTCCATCTTCATACATCAGCATGCCCCCAGCTTCATTTTCCTCAGCTGGTTGGAAAAGAAAAAGTAGATTATTCTTAGGCTGCTCAGTAGTTAATTTCTCCAACAAACCCAGAGCGATTGTCATGTGCATATCATGCCCACAGGCATGCATACGTCCCTCATGTTGACTAGCAAAGGCAAGCCCTGTCTCCTCAACAATCGGCAAACCGTCAATATCTGTCCGCCAGCCAATCGTCTTAGTAGGTGTACTGCCTTTGATAAAGACTAAAATTCCCGTACGCCAGGTCCGAATCTCAACGAAATCCAAGCCAGCAGTCAACTCATCAATTATTCTCATCAGATAGGCATGAGTCTTATACTCTTCCAGTCCAATTTCCGGAATTTGATGCAAGTCTCGGCGAATTTTTTGATAATCAATCATACATTTCCCTCTTTAAAGTGTCCGAAGAGCGTCTTCCAATGCTGTTTTCTGCTGGGTTTGTTCATCAATTTTCTTAATCACACGCGCAGGCACACCGGCTACAACAACATTTTCTGGCACATCTTTCGTCACAATAGCCCCTGCAGCGACGACAGAACCATTGCCAATCTGCACTCCTTCAATAACGACAGCATTGGCCCCTATCAAGACATTGTCCCCCACTCGGACAGGATCTGCGCTGGCAGGCTCAATGACACCGGCAAGAACAGTCCCAGCACCCACGTGGCTGTTTTTTCCAACAATAGCTCGACCACCCAAAACGGCTCCCATATCAATCATCGTTCCAGCACCAATTTCAGCTCCGATATTGATAACAGCTCCCATCATAATCACAGCATTATCACCGATTTCCACCTGGTCGCGGATAATAGCTCCTGGCTCAATCCGAGCATTGACCTCACGCTTGTCTAACAGCGGTACGGCAGAATTTCGAGCATCCTGCTCCACCACATAGGTTTTATTCTCTTCTAGGTTAACCAAAAGAGGTTTAATTTCCTCCCAGTCACCAAAGAGAACATTGCCCAATTTGACAACTGAATTCGGCACTTCGCCCGCTAGTTTTCCTTCAAAAGTCACTTTTACATTTGTCTTTTTCTTAGCATCCGCTATAAACTGAATAATTTCCTGAGCAGTCATTTTAGTCGCTGTCATAGACATCCCTCGCTTTGATTTAGTATTAAGGGTTATTATAACATAAAATCAAGCATTTCATCATATGAAAGCAAAAGAGAGTGGGACAGAAATCAGTAGTTTCGTAGAAACTTGATTTCATCGTCCCACCTCCGCACGGTTGAGTAGGGCTGTAAAAGTTGATTTATCAACGTATTAGAGTCCACTCAACCACTGCGTCTTATAATTCTAACTATATAAAACAAAGGAAGCTGGGCACTTTTGTCTCAGCTTCTTTCGTTAAATTTATTGGATGTTCTTCAACATATTTTCGATGTGCTCAATAGATTTTTCACGTCCAAGCAGGTAAATGGTGTCTGGTAATTCTGGACCGTGCATTTCGCCTGAAACAGCGATACGAATTGGCATAAAGAGGTTTTTGCCTTTGATACCCGTTTCTTTTTGCACCGCCTTGATTTGTGGGAAGATATTTTCTGACTTGAAGTCTTCATCACTCATAGCTTCCAATTTTTCTTTGAATGCTTTCAAAACAGTCGGTACCGTTTCGCCTGCCATAAACTCTTTTTCTTCTGCCGTTAGCTCTGGGAAATCTTCAAAGAAAAGGTCTGTGAGCGGTACGATTTCATCTACAGACTTCATTTGTGGTTTGTAAAGTTCAACTAATTTTTCAGCTTTGTCAGTCAAACGACCAGCCGCTTCCAAGTAAGGTTTCGCCATATCAAAAATGGTTTCAAAATCCGCATTTTTAATGTATTCATTGCTCATCCAGTCTAATTTCTTTTGGTCAAAAGCAGCCGGAGACTTGCTGAGACGATGTTCATCAAAGAGTTGGATCAATTCTTCACGAGAGAAGATTTCATTTTCACCGCCAGGATTCCAGCCAAGGAGGGCAATAAAGTTGAAGACGGCTTCAGGCAGGTAGCCTTTCTTACGGTAATCTTCGATAAATTGAAGCGTGTTTGTATCACGTTTGGACAATTTCTTACCCGTTTCGGAATTAATAATCAAGGTCATGTGACCAAATTGTGGCGCTTCCCAACCGAGCGCTTCGTACACCATGAGCTGCTTAGGGGTATTGGCAATGTGGTCATCTCCACGAATGACATGGGAAATTTTCATCAGATGGTCATCCACCACAACCGCAAAATTATAAGTTGGATAACCGTCTTTTTTCTGGATAACCCAGTCACCACCGATGTTGCCACCTTCAAATTCAATCTCACCTTTGACAAGATCGTTCCACTTGTAAATACCAGATTCATTGACCACAAGACGGACTGTTGGAACAATGCCTGCTGCTTCACGATCTGCGATATAAGCTGCTTTTTCATCTTCAGACATTCCCAGATATTCATTGATGTAACGAGGTGTTTCTCCAGCAGCTTCCTGACGCTCACGCTCTGCTGCCAGCTCTTCCTCCGTCACATATGATTTATAAGCCAAGCCTTTTTCAAGTAACTCATTGATATAGCTTTGGTAAATGTCCAAACGTTCAGACTGGCGATATTTTTCATGCGTTTCTGGACTCTCATCCCAATCAATTCCTAACCAACGCAGATTTTCCAACTGCGAACGTTCCCCGTCTTCCACATGGCGTTTACGGTCAGTATCTTCAATCCGAATGATAAAAGTTCCGCCGTAGTGACGAGCGTAAAGATAATTAAAGAGCGCAGTCCGCGCATTCCCAATGTGTAACAGTCCCGTTGGACTTGGTGCATAACGCACACGAATTTGATTCGCCAATTGTATGTCTCCTAATTTTTATCTTATATTTTCAACAGGAAAAACCTGTTTTTATTTCAAACGTTACTATTATACCACATAGTTGTCGAAAAGAAATAACAGAAACGATGAAACTTTATTATTCTTCCAATCATTTACAGAATTTCCTTAGCAATGTAGAAGCCACCGTCTGTCTCACCTATCAATTCACCGCTCAGTTACACTGACTTACCCAAACACCTTCTTCAACACTTCACCAATCGTTGTTACACCAATAACTTCAATAGTTTCGGGAATGTTCAATCCGTTCAGAGAGTTTTTAGGAGCGTAAACTTTGGTGAAGCCTAGCTTAGCAGCTTCATTAATGCGTTGCTCAATGCGATTAACACGGCGGATTTCCCCCGTCAGACCGATTTCTCCAATAAAACATTCTTGTGGATTCGTTGGCAAGTCTTTATAACTAGAAGCAATTGCGACAGCAACAGCTAAGTCAATGGCTGGCTCATCCAATTTGACACCGCCTGCTGACTTTAGGTAGGCATCCTGATTTTGCAATAATAGCCCTGCTCGCTTTTCCAAAACAGCCATAATCAGACTGGCGCGATTAAAGTCCAATCCTGTCGTTGTCCGCTTGGCATTGCCAAACATGGTCGGCGTCACCAAAGCCTGCACTTCCGCAAGGATTGGACGCGTCCCCTCCATGGTCACCACGATAGAAGAGCCTGTTGCTCCATCTAAACGCTCCTCTAAGAAAAGCTGGCTAGGATTGAGCACTTCAACCAGACCACCTGACTGCATCTCAAAAATGCCGATTTCATTCGTAGAGCCGAAGCGGTTTTTGACCGCCCGCAAAATACGAAAAGTATGCTGTCGCTCACCTTCAAAATAAAGTACCGTATCCACCATGTGTTCCAAGGTTCTAGGTCCAGCCAAGGTACCTTCCTTGGTCATATGACCCACGATAAAGGTGGCAATATTGTTGGTTTTTGCCAACTGCATCAGCTCCGCTGTCACTTCTCGTACTTGCGAAACCGAGCCTTGCACACTAGAAATTTCTGGCGATAGAATCGTCTGAATGGAGTCTATAATCAAGAAATCTGGCTTAATTTTTTCAATCTCAGCACGAATCTGATGCATATTGGTCTCGGCATAAAGATAAAACTCACTGTCAATATCGCCTAATCGCTCCGCACGCAACTTAATCTGCTCAGCAGACTCTTCCCCACTGACATACAATACCGTTCCCTTGTGAGAGAGTTGGGTTGAAACCTGCAATAAAAGTGTCGATTTCCCAATACCGGGATCTCCTCCGATTAGAACTAAACTTCCTGGCACCACGCCGCCACCCAAGACGCGGTTAAACTCATCCATATCTGTCTTGGTACGGTTGACATTGATAGAAGTCACCTCCGCTAACTTCATCGGTCGACTTTTTTCACCCGTCAGCGAAACACGCGCATTCTTAACCTCTGTAACTTCTACTTCTTCGACAAAAGACGACCAAGCACCACAATTCGGACAACGCCCCAGATACTTGGGCGAATGGTATTCACAATTTTGACAAACAAATGTCGATTTTTTCTTGGCTATGATAGATTCCTCTTTCTTAATGCCCAGTGCTTCCAAAACCACCTGTCCGCACACCATCTGCTTCATCATTATCAGCAAGCAAAAACGGCGCAAAGACAGCTTGAACGATACGGTCTTCCTCTTCTAAAACTACTTCTTGCTCTGTAATGTTCTGCATTTGCGCAAAGATATGACCTTCATTTCCCGGATTGCCATAATAATCCCCGTCAATAACGCCCACAGAGTTAATCAAAACTAATCCTTTTTTACGTGGATTAGATGAACGATCATAAAGATAAAGCACTTCACCAACCTGCATATAGGCCTTGACACCTGTTGGCACTAATTTAATCTCTTTTGGCGCAATCACTGTACGCTCTGCCACTTTTAAGTCATAACCAGCCGCATGAGCCGTCTCACGCTTTGGCAGTAAATTTTTATTTTTAAAGCTTGAAACAAGCTCAAAACCACGAATTCGCATATTTTTCTCTTTTCTACATTTGCTTCCCCTATTATACTAAATTCGTAAACAACACGCAAAATGCAGGTCATTCTTCAACCTGCACTTTTGAAGTTATTTCAGTTCATTCAAAAATCGAATGACTTGCTCGTTGGCATCCACCTCAGCTTTCACTCCAAAAGGAACAATTGCTCTTGGGGTAGCATGTCCAACATTTAAGTTATATAAAATAGGAATATCTGTATCAATGACATCAAGCAGGATTTGTTTATATTCTCCATAATAAGTTTCATCCATTGGTTTTCCAACAAGTACACCATTTAAAACAGAAAAAATCCCTGTCGCCTTTAAGGCTTCTAGCATTTTTCGATATAAAATTGGTTCTGGTTTTTCCTCACTGGTTTCCAACAAAAGAATTTTTCCTGCCCACTCTGAAAGACTAGGAAAGAGCTGGTATTGAGCACACAGTTCAATGGCACCTTCATATCTTTCATCAAATATCTGATAGAGCGACTCCAAACAGCCTCCTAAAATTTCCCCTTCAAATGTTGCCTTCCCTTTCAGCAATTCAAAACCTTGATTTTCATGACGAATCCGTTTCGTTCCTAAGGCTTTTTCACTAAAATCCGTCCTCTCATCATACCAGACATTGCTCGGTCTAATTTCTGAGATAGTCCCTGTTCCAATCAGTTCCTTAAAATATGAAAGCGTATAAGGCAGCATTTCTTCCTCTAACTCACAAACATCAGCAAGAAATGACTGACCATAAAAAGTTTTCATTCCCAACTTATGAAGCATGAGGTGATTTATAGTGGTGTCTGAAAAACCTAAAAATACTTTCTGATTCACAACCTTTTTTAACTGTTCATCTTCAAACAAATAGGGTAACAATCGATACGTATCATCTCCACCAATAGCACATAAAATCATATCAATTGAAGGATCTTCAAAAGCTTGAATCAAATCTTGCGCTCTCGATTTAGGATGGTCTTTCAGATAATCCATTCCCTTTTGTGCATACTCTAAAAACGTCACTTCAAGTCCCAAGTCTTTTAAACGCTTTAATCCTAGATCAACCTCATGCCTAACGAAACTTTCTCCTATAATCCCGCTTGATAGACTAACGATTCCAACGTTCTTTATCATCCTATTTCCTCCCTTACTGATAATTTGAATCATTATATCACAAAATACAATCAACTAAAATGCTAAATGACCAATATTCACAAAACAAAACATACTAAGATTAGGAGTGAGGAAATCTCCGACGGGAGATGGTACTCACTGCTTTTTCTTTATGTTAAAGTAGAGGTGTCTTGTTAAGTCGAGGGTCTTTTTGACGCTAGATGTCGTACACAAAACTGGCAAGACACCTGTTTTAGGAAGAATGTTATCAAAGTATGTGGGACGCTTGACGTCGTGTATTGAAAATGACATCACTAAAACAAGGAATCATTCAAGACAAAGAGGTAATATCATGAGGGTTGTTTTCGGAATTGATGTGAGCAAGGCAAGTTCAGAGGTAGCGATTTTAGTGAATGGGGAGAAAGTTCATGACTACACCATACCCAACGATACCATTGTATTTGCACGTCTCTTGAGCGATTTAAAAACCATTCAACTCCCTGAAATCATCTTTGAGGCACTGGGGTCTATTCACGGCGCCTTCAGGCATTTCTGGAGGAGAATAACTATGCTTATACACGGCTCAATCCTCTGGAAGCTAAGAAGCAATTGGATAGCCTGCGAGTTCGTAAAACGGATAAGATTGACGCTGAAAAACTAGCACAATCTCAATTTGTGCTCAATCGTAAGCCAACCCATGTTCAAGAGGAGGTTTATCAAGATTTGCGGGATTTGAGTCGTTTCTATCAGAATCTGACAGAGGATACCGTTCGTACTAAGAACCGCCTTCACAAAGTACTGCAAGTGACCTTCCCAGAAATAGAGTCTATTTTATCAGCGCCAACAGATGAACAATACTGGCAGCTGGTGAGGGCATTCCCAAGTAAAGCTTTCGCCCTGGAGATGTCTGAGATGGAACTGACTGCCATCATTCGGCAGTCTACAGCCAAACGCATCTCTGACAAGCGTGTCGCTTATCTGGTGGGGAAACTCATTGAACTAGCCAAACAGTCTTATTGTGCTACCAAGAAAACCTCTCCAATAATCGAAGAGGTTCGTTACTATGCAGGAGAACTCCAACGATTGACCGAACGCAGACAGACTATCTTAGACAAAATGGTAGAGCTGGCCAAACCTCTACCAGAATACGAGATTCTTCTCTCCATTCCTGGTATCGCTGAAACAACAGCCACCTCTATCATAAGCGAATTAGGAGATATTCGCCGTTTTCAGTCTGCCAATCATATTGGAATTGATCTGAGGCACTACGAATCTGGAAACTTTCTGGCTCAAGAACACATCACCAAGCAGACTTTTATGAGAAACGAAAAAGACAATCGCAGACGACTTCAACTAAGCCTCATACGATTGCCTCAATGCATCGCCTCATAAGGACAATGTATTACCTCATTACGCATAACAAACTTTACGATTACACTTTAACCCAAAATCATTAAAGCCGTCTATGCTCTATTATTGTAACACCTTACAAAAAATTTCGCTAGGTATGGTATTGATTTTGTGTACTCTTTTTCCAATCAAAAGAGCCGAAAAGAGCTAGGATAAACTATTAAAATCAAATCAATCATCAATTCTTTGACTGAAAAACATTGAATTGCTTGACAAATGGTAGAAAAATAACTCCATAATCTCTGCAGTGGTGTTACCCACTACAGAAATTATAGAGCCAAAAAAGTTTGGAACTCCCCATCCCAAACTTTTTTACATCCCAAATCCTGTCACTGTCACTCCTAAAAGACGCACACCTTTTGTCTGCTCGTCCAAGCTATCATAAATCTCATGTGCAATGCGCTCAATCTGCTCCGCATCTTGCGTTCTTGTCGCTAAGCTCTGCCTTTTTGTCAATGTTGAAAAATCCGCATAGCGAATCTTCAGAACAATCGTCCTACCAGACTTTCCATGTTTTTTTAAGCTACGAGCTACCTTTTGTGATAAAAGGGTCAGCTCCTTTTTTATGTCGTCTTCGTTATGGAGCAATTTCCCATAAGTTCTTTCCTTGCCTATAGACTTACGAATACGGTTGACTTTTACTGGTGAATTGCTGATTCCTCTTGCTTTGCGATAAAGGTCAAATCCAAATCGACCAAACAAGTCAATCAAGGTCATCTCAGGAATTTCTAATAAATCTGCTCCTGTATAAACGCCCATATCATGCAGCTTTTCCACCGTCTTTTTTCCAACACCGTAAAACTTTGCCACATCCATTTGAGAGAGAAAAGATTCTGCTTCTTCTGGCAAAACAACTGTCAAGCCGTGAGGCTTTTCATAGTCACTAGCCATTTTTGCCAAAAATTTATTGTAGGACACACCAGCTGAACTGGTCAAATGAAGCTCTGTCCATATCTCGTGCTGGATTAGCTTGGCTATCTTGACAGCAGATTTCATACCTAACTTATTTTTGGTCACATCCAGATAGGCTTCATCAATACTGATTGGCTCAATCACATCTGTATATCGTTTAAAAATGGCTCGAATTTGCTGGCTGACTGCCTGATATTTTTCATAATTTCCCGAAATGAAAACCGCCTGTGGACAACGCTCATAAGCTTCTTTGGAGCTCATAGCTGAGTGAACACCAAAAGTTCGTGCCTCATAATTGCAAGTCGAAACAACGCCTCGTCCGCCTGTCAAGCGAGGGTCAGCTCCGATGATAACCGACTTGCCTTTTAGTGCTGGATTGTCTCTTTCTTCTACGGAGGCAAAAAAGGCATCCATATCAATGTGAATGATTTTCCGAGACGTATCATTGATTAAGGGAAAAATTAACATCAATACAGCTCCTTTCTTGACTCTTTTCTTTTCTCCATTATACAATTTTTATCATTTTTTCCAAAATATTTGAAAATATGCTGATTTTTTCAAAAATATAATACAATTTACGCTGATTTTTTAATCTGTATTATAAAAGAAAGTACTTTTATGACCAGATTCCATTTGTGGAAACGATTACTATATGATATACTTATTTTATAAATGTAACAGATTTGTGTTACTAGAAAGATACAAGAGGAAAAAAACATGGTTGTTAAAACTGTTGTCGAAGCACAGGATATTTTTGACAAAGCCTGGGAAGGCTTCAAAGGGGAAGATTGGCGCGAAAAAGCTAGCGTATCTCGTTTTGTACAGGCAAACTACACTCCTTATGACGGAGATGAAAGTTTCTTAGCTGGTCCAACTGAACGCTCTCTTCACATTAAAAAAATTATCGAAGATACAAAAGCACATTATGAAGAAACACGTTTCCCAATGGATACACGTGCTACTTCAATCGCTGATATTCCAGCTGGATATATTGACAAAGATAATGAATTGATTTATGGTATCCAAAATGATGAATTGTTCAAATTGAACTTCATGCCAAAAGGTGGTATCCGTATGGCGGAAACTGCTTTGAAGGAACATGGCTATGAACCAGATCCTAAGATGCATGAAATCTTCACAAAATACGTAACAACTGTAAATGACGGTATTTTCCGTGCCTACACAACAAATATCCGTCGTGCACGTCACGCACACACTGTAACAGGTTTGCCAGATGCTTATTCACGTGGACGTATCATTGGTGTTTACGCACGTCTTGCTCTTTACGGTGCAGATTACTTGATGGCAGAAAAAGTCGAAGATTGGAATGCTTTGACAGACATTGATGAAGAAACTATTCGTCTTCGCGAAGAAGTCAACCTTCAATACCAATCATTGAAAGAAGTTGTCCGCCTGGGTGACCTTTACGGACTTGATGTTCGTAGACCTGCAATGAATGTAAAAGAAGCTATCCAATGGGTGAATATCGCTTTCATGGCTGTCTGCCGTGTCGTAAATGGTGCTGCTACTTCTCTTGGACGTGTGCCAATCGTTCTTGACATTTATGCAGAACGCGACCTTGCTCGTGGTACTTTCACAGAATCAGAAATCCAAGAATTTGTTGATGATTTCGTCTTGAAACTTCGTACTGTAAAATTTGCTCGTACAAAAGCATACGATCAACTCTACTCAGGTGACCCAACCTTCATCACAACATCTATGGCAGGTATGGGAAATGATGGTCGTCACCGTGTGACAAAAATGGACTACCGTTTCTTGAATACACTTGACAATATCGGTAACTCACCAGAGCCAAACTTGACAGTTCTCTGGACTGACAAACTTCCTTACTCATTCCGTCATTACTGCATGCACATGAGCCACAAACACTCTTCTATCCAATACGAAGGTGTAACGACAATGGCAAAAGACGGCTATGGCGAAATGAGCTGTATCTCTTGCTGTGTGTCACCACTTGACCCAGAAAATGAAGAACAACGCCATAATATCCAATACTTCGGTGCTCGTGTAAACGTGTTAAAAGCTCTTCTTACAGGTCTTAACGGTGGTTACGATGATGTTCACAAAGATTACAAAGTATTTGACATCGAACCTATTCGTGATGAAGTCCTTGACTTTGATACTGTTAAGGCAAACTTTGAAAAATCGCTCGATTGGTTGACAGATACTTACGTAGATGCATTGAATATCATTCACTACATGACAGATAAGTACAACTACGAAGCTGTTCAAATGGCCTTCTTGCCAACCCATCAACGTGCTAATATGGGATTTGGTATCTGTGGATTTGCCAATACAGTTGATACATTGTCAGCTATTAAGTATGCGACAGTCAAACCAATCCGTGACGAAAATGGTTATATCTACGACTACGAAACTACTGGCGAATACCCACGTTGGGGTGAAGACGATCCTCGCTCAAACGAATTGGCCGAATGGTTGATTGAAGCCTACACAACTCGTCTGCGCAGCCACAAACTCTACAAGAACGCTGAAGCAACTGTATCACTTCTTACAATCACTTCTAACGTTGCCTACTCTAAACAAACTGGTAACTCACCGGTCCACAAAGGGGTATACCTCAACGAAGATGGTTCAGTGAACTTATCTAAATTGGAATTCTTCTCACCAGGTGCGAACCCATCTAACAAAGCTCGTGGTGGTTGGTTGCAAAACCTTAACTCACTAGCCAGCCTTGACTTTGGCTATGCAGCAGATGGTATCTCTCTCACTACACAAGTTTCACCTCGTGCTCTTGGTAAGACTCGTGAAGAACAAGTGGATAACTTGGTCACAATTCTTGACGGTTACTTTGAAAATGGAGGACAACACGTCAACTTGAACGTTATGGATCTTAAAGATGTCTATGATAAGATCATGAATGGTGAAGATGTTATCGTTCGTATCTCAGGTTACTGTGTCAATACCAAATACCTTACTAAAGAACAAAAAACTGAATTGACTCAACGTGTCTTCCACGAAGTGCTTTCAATGGATGATGCCCTTAGCTAATTCAATTCTATTCTCAAAAACCAGTTGGAAATTCCAGCTGGTTTTCTTCTTTTTTATGCTATAATAGAGATATTGTTAGTTAAAAGAAAAGGGTGTACAGATGGTGGAGAAAAGAGATGTAGAAAGGGAAGACAAATTTAATCTGACTGTTGATGTCCTGATGTTAGCAGGTACGCTTCTGCTTCAAAGTGGTTCTGAAATTTATCGGGTTGAAGATACCATGATTCGGATTGCTCATTCTCAAGGAATTATGGATTGTAATGCACTCGCAATGCCAGTTGCCATTTTCTTTTCAATTGAAAACACCAATATTTCGCGTATGAAACGGATTACTCACTCAAATTATAATATTGAAAAAGTATGTGATGTCAATCAAGTATCACGTGAACTGGTTAGTGGAGATATCACTCTTGAAGAAGCGTTTGAGAAATTAGCCCAGCTAAAAAAGAAAAAAGCGCCTTATACAAATAAACAGCTAACGCTAGCTGCTACTATTAGTGCCCCTTTTTTCTCTATCATGTTTGGTGGCAATCTCTATGATGCACTCGGAGCTGCTCTTGCGACCTTCTTTGGCTTTGCCTTTTCTCTTTCGGTCAATAAATACGTGCGCATTCCTTTTGTCACAGCTTTTGCCGGAGCTTTTATTTTTGGTCTGCTGGCACAGATCTGGGCGCGCTATTCTGGCTTTCCTTCCAGTGCGGACTTAATCATCGCTGGTGCTGTCATGCCTTTTGTTCCCGGTATTGCTCTGACCAATGCCGTGCGTGATTTGATGACCAATCATCTCAACTCCGGAATGAGCAAAATCTTTGAAACGCTGTTGATCACTTTGGCACTCGGAGCTGGCACTTCCGTAGCTCTCGTCTTAATGAAATAAAAGGTGAATCCATTGACTGTCTTACTACAAGCTGCAGCAAGTTTTCTTGCAATTGTAATGTTCTTAATCGTTTTAAATGTTCAAAAAAGCATGCTCATTCCAGGAGGAATCCTTGGAATGTTCATCTGGCTTTTGTATTATGTATTAAAAGGTCCAACAAATGTGATTATTGCTACGTTTATCGCAGCTATTATCGGATCTTGCATTAGTCAAGTGTTGAGCATTCTCTACAAAACGCCTGCGGTCGTCTTTATCTTGGCTATTTTGGCTCCTCTGGTTCCGGGCTACCTTTCCTATCGTACAACCGCCTTTTTTGTCACTGGAGATTATAGTCATGCTATGGTTAATGCTACCTTGGTAGTGATTTTAGCCTTGGTCATTTCAATTGGAATGGCAAGTGGCACGGTGGTGCTCAGACTCTACCATTATCTGCAAAAACACCGTTCTTCGTAATTCAACAAGAACAACTAAACTGTCTAAAGCCCTTCTTATCTTAAGATGGCTTTTTTCTCAGTTTCCACTTGAATTATGATAAAATGGAATAGAATAAGTTTGATATCAAACCGAAAAATATATAGAGGTAATGATGAACATTGGAATTGATAAAATTGGCTTTGCGACAGCCAATTACGTATTAAAATTAGAAAATTTGGCAGAAGCGCGTAACATTGACCCGGAAAAACTAAGCAAGGGACTTTTACTAAAAGAAATCAGTGTCGCCCCAGTCACAGAAGATATTGTAACCATGGGGGCGAGTGCAGCAGCATCTATTTTGACCAACGAAGATAAACAGGCTATTGACATGGTGATTGTGGCCAGTGAATCTGGAATTGACCAAAGCAAGGCTTCTGCTGTTTTTATTCATGGTTTGCTTGGAATTCAGCCATTTGCGCGTAGTTTTGAAATGAAAGAAGCATGCTATAGTGCTACTGCCGCACTGGATTATGCAAAACTACACGTTGAAAAACATCCAGACTCAAAGGTCTTGGTCATCGCTAGTGACATTGCCAAATACGGGATTGGAACACCGGGCGAGCCAACACAAGGCGCCGGTTCGATAGCTATGCTCATCACTAGTCATCCACGAATTCTAGCCTTCAATGAGGACAATGTCGCTCAAACACGAGACATCATGGACTTTTGGCGACCAAACTATTCGACAACGCCGTTTGTCAATGGCATGTATTCTACGCAACAGTATTTAGATAGTCTAAAAACAACTTGGGCAGAGTACCAAAAGCACAATCAAGTGTCCTTAAAAGATTTTGCAGCAGTTTGCTTCCATTTGCCTTATCCTAAATTAGCTTTAAAGGGTATGAAAAAGATTATGGATAAGAGTTTGCCAATTGAGCAGCAAGAGCAACTACAAGCGAATTTTGAGCAATCCATTCTTTACAGCCAAAAGGTAGGGAATATCTACACGGGCTCCCTCTTTTTAGGTCTCCTTTCCCTACTTGAAAATAGTACGACACTCAAAGCAGGTGACCGCATTGCGCTCTTTAGCTACGGAAGTGGAGCTGTATCAGAAATCTTTAGTGGGCAGCTCGTAGCAGGCTTTGAGCAACAGCTTGAAACCAATCGTATGGAAAAACTTGACAGCCGAACGACTCTGAGCATTCCAGATTATGAGAAGGTATTTTTTGAAGAAGCAAAACTAGATGAAAATGGCTCTGCTAGCTTCACAGGCTATGAAAATCAAGACTTTGCCTTAGCAAAAATCGTAGAACACCAACGTACATACATCAAGGTGGAAAAATAATATGAAGATAAGTTGGACGGGCTTTTCAAAAAAATCGCTTCAAGAACGTTTGCAAATTTTAAAAGACTATCACTTACTAAACGAGGATAATCAAACAAACCTTGAGCATAATCACATGCTCCCTCTATCAACAGCTAACCAAATGAGCGAAAATGTTTTGGCGACATTTGCTCTGCCCTACTCTTTCGTTCCTGATGTTGTGGTAGACGAGCAAGTTTATCAGGTACCTTTCGTAACAGAAGAGCCCTCTGTCGTTGCGGCTGCCAGCTTTGCAGCAAAAATTATTAAGCGCTCTGGGGGCTTCAAAACGACTATTCACAATCGCCAAATGATTGGACAAGTTGCTCTCTATCAAGTAGCAAATATCGAAGTAGCTATAAAAAATATCCAAAACCACAAGCAAAAATTGCTAGAGCTGGCCAATCAAGCACACCCATCAATTGTCAACCGCGGAGGTGGTGCGCGTGATTTACGTGTAGAATGGCTAAATGACGAAGCTGAATTTTTAGTCGTTTATCTAACAGTTGACACCCAAGAAGCTATGGGCGCCAATATTCTCAATACCATGCTAGAAGCGTTGAAAACACCATTAGAAGAGTTGACTGACGGTGAAAGCCTGATGGCAATTCTATCAAATTATGCAACAGAAGCCTTGGTAACTGCCACCTGTGAAATTGATATTCGTTTTCTCAGTCGAAATAAATCAGAAGCCATTGACATTGCTAAAAAAATCGTGCTAGCAAGCCAATTTGCCAAGCAAGACCCATATCGTGCCAGCACCCACAATAAAGGCATTTTCAACGGAATTGACGCTGTCGTATTAGCAACAGGAAATGATTGGCGAGCGATTGAAGCAGGCGCGCATGCCTACGCTAGTAGAAATGGTTCCTATCAAGGATTAACTACTTGGTCAATCAAGGAAGCCACTCAAACGCTCTGCGGAGAGATTACTCTTCCTCTTCCCATTGCTACAAAAGGGGGCTCCATTGGGCTCAACCCTACGGTGGAAGTTAGCTTCGATTTGCTAAAACAACCAACCGCCAAAGAGTTAGCCAGTATTATTGCGTCTATCGGCTTAGCGCAAAATTTTGCAGCTCTAAAAGCGCTGGTCAGCACCGGTATTCAGCACGGTCACATGAAGCTACAAGCCAAATCTCTAGCTCTTTTAGCAGGAGCTAAGGATACAGAAATCGCTCCTCTGGTTTCTCAGCTCATTTCTGAGAAACATTTTAGTCTCAAAAGAGCACAAGAAATTTTAGAAAACATTCGTCAAAAATCATAGAAAAAAAGAATCCGATAAGTGAAAAAACTCATCGGATTTCGTTATTTAGTTGACCTTGTGCTTCTCGCAAACGTCTATACAAAAGATAAGGCACTTGTCTTAGCTCTCTCAAATTTTGGCAACCAAGTGCACACATAATCAAGCACAAATCTTCTTTCCAACTGTTTACAATCGTGATGACTTCATCCACCGAATGCGTTTCAATCAATTCTAACATGGTGCGTGAAAGTCCTACAGCCTTAGCTCCTAACACAAAAGCCTTCACCATATCAAGCGGCTGCCGTACGCCACCACTCACCAAAATATCCATTTTATCCATCATCGGCTGAGCATTTAGTAAGGCTTGGAGTGTCGATTGCCCCCAATCATTGAGATAGTCTCGATTGCCACCGCGCCTGTTTTCAATATAGGCGAAGCTCGTTCCGCCACGACCAGAAAGATCAACCGTTCGAATACCGAGGTCATAAGCAGTTTCGATCGTTGCCAAATCCATACCAAAGCCAACCTCTTTCAACACTACCGGGACTGTGCTTTGCTCAGCATAATCTTTTAAATGTGCTCGCCAAGTTTTAAAAGAGCGTTCTCCTTCTGGCATGAGCAATTCTTGCATGAGATTGACATGCACTTGCAAAAAAAGAGGATGAAGGTCTGTGATTGCCTGCTGCCCTGAGGAATACGGCTTATCCAGTCCAATATTCGTTGCAAGGAGCAGGTTTGGCCTATCTTGCTTGACAGTATATGAGTCATCTGTTGGATTATTCAAGGCAGCACTGTAAGAGCCTGTGACAAAAAGAATACCGCAAGCTTCTGCAACTTGTGCCAAGCGCTGATTGATGCCCTTCCCTTTCTCACTTCCACCTGTCATAGCATTGATGTAAAACGGAAATTCCCAATCTCTGCCTGCAAACTGCGTCGTCAAATCAATCTCGTCCAAATCATACTTAGGAAGCGAGCAATGAATAAGCTCCATGTCATCAAAACTATTATAAGGCGAATCGTACTCAAGCGCATATCTTATGTGTTCGTCTTTGCGATTTTTATTCATCCATTCCCCACCTTTCCTTATATAAAAGGTCAATTCCTGCCCCCCGCCAACGTTCCACTAAAATTTGACTATCTGTCTCGCTAAATGACAATGCTATGCCGCAGTCACCACCGCCAGCACCGCTACTCTTTGCCACACAGTCCAATCCTTGACTGGCTCTTTTTAAAGCTCTCAGTTTTTCATTGTAAATAGCGGGGCTAAGTTCCGCCAATAGGTGGCTAACCTTTTCTAGGCTTTCTTTCATAATTTCTTTCTCACCAGCAAGCAGCGCCTTCTCCAGTCGAAGAACTTCTTCTTGTGTTTGTGTTAGAAAACTGGATGAAATTGCTGATTTGACCTGATTGATAAGATCTCTAGAAATAGCTGGTTCTTTTGTCCAGCCTACAAAAAAATCAAATGTAAGTTGTGGTTGGATTCTCCGAATGACAGTTCCCCAATCCTGAGCTAATATACTTTTTAAGGGCGACTCATTGATCTGCTCCGCTATTCTTTTGCGGTCAAAAGATTGGTAATAAATCAAATCTTCATAAGCGATACAAGCCACATCTCCCATTGAGCCATTGTCCCCACGTTTAAGAAGGACATAGGCTGCCAGCTTAAAGGTTTCCTCAGCAGATAACGCCAGACCATACAAGGCCGTTATTGCTCGTATGGTTAAAACTACGACACTCCCACTAGAGCCAAGACCAAATTTTTTTCCATCTTGCTCCATTTTTCCAGTAATGGTTAAGAAAAAGGGACGTAGTGAAATGGATCGACTTTGTAAAAACTCATTCATAACAGCAACTGTATCCTGAATGAGACTGTACTCATCATCAGGTGTCAAATCCACAGTATGGTCAAACATATCTGAAAACAACTGATAACGTTCAGCAAAATGAATTTTTCCCGTCATATAAATCGGAATATTTTTCAGAATCGCGCCTTGTCCCGCTGTCAATACAGAGTATTCCCCTGCCAAATACAATTTCCCACATGTTCTTACTGTTTTAGTCATCTGGCAATTCCTTCGTTTTAGAGACAATGAGGCGGTATTTTGCTGCAAATATCGGCACCAAATGCTCCAAATCTTCTTCCAAACACAGCACTTTTACATTTGGTCCTGCATCCATGGTGAAATAACAACGCTCTCCTTGACTGCGTAATTGTTTGATGAAGTCCATTGCTTCATAGCTTTTTTCGGTCAGGTAAGAAAACGCTGGCGTTGCTGTCTGAGTGGTAGCATGCATGGCAAGCGCATTTTTTTCTGTTAATTCTCCCACCTTAGCAAAATCATTGTTAGACAAATAAGTCAACATGGCTTTATAATCTTCTTCGGACTGTCTCACCCAATCACTAAATATCGTGGAGGTTTCTGCACAGCGTTTCATTCCCTCACGACTTGAAATCGGCTTTTTCTGATCATACAAAACCAGCATTATCATCGCTAATTTCAAATCTGTCTTTACTGGATAAATCTCTCCGCTATCCTTGTCCCAAGCTGCAATCGGTCCATAAAAACTCCGTGAGGAAGACCCAGAAGCTAATTTTGCTTTTTGTACTTGCTCTTTTGTGGACAAGTGCAATTCAAAAAAGTCATTACAAGCCTTAACAAGCGCAGACAAACCGCTTGAACTAGATGAAAGCCCCGCTGCTGTCGGCATATTATTTTTTGTATCAATTCGTACAAAACCAGCTCCTTGAGGACGAAAACGATCTACAATATTGCTCATTTTTTTATGTTCAGCTTGATCTTGCAGAACACCATTGATGTAAAATTCATCTGACTGGGCACTCACTGGTAAGCTAGACAGAGTTGTTTCTGTGTACATATTTTCCAAGGTCAAAGAAATACTGCTCGTTGCAGGAATTATCTTGACAGTATCTTTCTTACCCCAATATTTGATAATGGCAATATTGGCATAAGACCGCACCTTTACAGACTTTCGATCCATGTGTTTACCGCTCCTTTCTCCCTCAATAAATCAGCCAAACTGACAGCCTTTTCTTTGCTCGCCACTAGAGCGATAATGCAGCCACCTAGACCACCACCACTCATTTTCGCACCAAGCGCTCCATTTTCTTGCGCTGTGGCAACAAGTCGATCGGCTTCAGGGCAACTCACGCCTAGATTTTTTAAGCTGAGATGAGCTTCTGACATGGCTATCCCGATTCTCTCTAAATCTTTTACTTTCAAAGCTTCTTCAACTTCATTGGTTAATTTTCCAAGCTGATGAAGATGTGGCAAAGCGGTCATTCCGAGTTGCTCAACTTCTTGGATAGCTTCCCGTGTATGCCCATAAATCCCTGTGTCTGCAATCACAAGATAGGCTCCGAGATTCGTCTCAAATTCTGAAAAACCAACATTTTTGATGAATTTAATAGCACGATCGCTCAAGCAAGTCTTAGCATCTAAACCACTCGGATTCATGTGGGCAATCATCTCTGCCCGATTGGCTAAAATCTCCAGAGTTTCCCTATCCAAGTCCTGTTCATAATAATCAAAAACAGCTCGAATCGCAGCAATACTCACTGCCGCAGAAGAACCCATTCCGCGTTTTTCAGGCACCATGGACTCAATCTCACAGCGAATATAAGCCTCTTGCACCCCTAGAAATTCCAAAGAAGCAAAAACCGCCATAGAAAGGGTATCTTCCTCATACAAAATCCACGCATGATCTGATGGCAAAATGCGACCAGTCACTTCAATATTAGTTAAAGGTAGAGCCAAAGCAGGGTAGCCATAGACAACGGCATGCTCCCCTATCAAAATAATCTTACTATGTGCCCGACCAACACCTACTTTTTTTGTCATAGTCTCTCTCTACATCACAATACTTCATCTATTATTTTAATATAATTCATAGAAAAAAGCGATCGTTAGTAGTCAATTCCTTTTATATTCCAAACTAATTTATTTCAACTTTTAAAACAGCGAAAAAGAGCAGGAAATCCAGCTCTTATCCTAACTGTCTTCATTTTACAGATTTTGTTTAATCAAATCCATGAGCTCATTGCGGTCTAAAATCCACTGCGCACGTTCGTCTTTCTCATACGTTCGGTTGGAAAGGAAGATGACCGCTTTCTGCTGTAAACGATTAAACATAATAAACGTTCCAGTATAGCCTGTGTGCTGCAACCACTCTTTGTCTAAATCCCAAGCAAGACTGCGTGTTTTTCCAATCTCCTTTGAGAAATTTTTTGTCAAAGTTGCTGCAAAGTTATCCTGTAAATAATGCTCCAAAAAGAGCTCCAAATCCCGAACTGTCGAAAACAAGCCTGCACTACCAGCATGTCTGCCCAACACATGCGCTTTGGGGTCATGTACAACTCCCGCCTTTACACCGCGAACCGTTGGCACCGCTTGCGCAACAGGTCCAAACGCTGTTTCTTTCATACCCCAAGGCTGAAAAATTTTCCGCTCAAAAATGTCACTCAAAGAAGAATGAAAAATTTCTTCTACCATAAAACCCAGCAATAAAAAATTTACATCAGTATAACGAAAATGCTTGTTATCAAGCACTTTCAAATGATTTAGCGCCTCTTTCAATTCGACCGCATTGAGTGCATCTCGATTGGGGATAAAGGGATCTAGCCCTGATGTGTGAGTAGCCAGCTGACCTACCGTGACAGAATTGTCATGAAAAGCGGGATAATATTGTGTTAGCGGTGCATCTAAATCTAGTTTTTCCTCATGGAATAGAACAGCCAAAATCGTTCCGACACCCACAACCTTACTGACGCTCGCTAAGTCATAGACCAGTCCTGCTTGAGTCTTCTCGCCTCGCTCAGGATTGCTCTCACCAAGATAATATTCTTTCCACTCTCCACGAGTATACAAAGCTAAGCTAGCTCCAGGATAGATTTGCTGTGCTATCTGTTCTTCGACTTTTGAGAGAATCTTGCTTGAACTCATACTGCTTCAATCCAAACTTCAATTTGGCTCTCATCTTTGGTCAGGAAAAATTTGCCCGATTTAGGTATAAAATTTTCTCTTCCTTGAAATAAATCACGCAATGCTTCCACATCAAATTGCTCAACTATAAATTTAATCATTGCCAAATCCCAAGTTTGAGTACTCTCCGTCAGCAAATCTGGTCCGCTTGCTGGTGAGAATGTTAGAATAGACTGATTTCCTAGCCATTCCTGATAAAAAGTGACTGCTTTTTCCTTATCTGGAGCATTGATATGAATCTGCTCTATAGTAAATTGACTGAGCCCAACAAAATCCTCTAGCGGCGTAAATGCTGGTGCAATCATCACTCTCTGCAAGGTTGTCCAATCTTCCTCGCTATGCAGTAAAAACGTATCTCCTTCCGGCGAAGTTGCTTCAAAAGCATAGCCATTATCACCTTGGTAAAGATAATCAACTTTGCTGCCACGCGCTAAAAGTGCTTCAATTTCTCGTGAATCGGCTACTTTAATAACAATTTTCGCTAATTTCTTAGTCCCAACAACTTTGCGAGTGCGCATACTGGGCGACTCCTCTAGCTGCAATTTTTCAACTTTTGTCTGATCTCCAAGGCTGACAAAAGCTCCTTCCTCTAGCAAATTTTTCATTCCTAAAGTTTGACAATAAAATGCAAGATTGTTTTTTCGATTATTGATTTTTAATACTGGTATCGTATTTACAATTTTATTTGTTGAACACATAAATTCCTCCAAGCCTTTCTATTTTAAATAATTTTTGTGTATTTTACAAATATTTATGTAAAAATAGAAAAAATTGTGCTATTACTGATAAATATTTTGTGCCACTACCAGCTCATTTGCCGACTCAACTTCATATTGAAGGTAAGACTGATAAGTTCCCGGCGCAATAATCCCACGCATATCTAAAATGGCTGTTCCAGCCTGTCCGATAATGCTATCGGCTAGCAGACAACAATTAGTAGACAGGATAAAATAAGTCTTAAAACGACTTGTTTTAAACTTATATAAACGAGCATTCAACTCATGCTTCAATTTATAAGCATACGTGCGCTTACCATCTTTCAAATTCGCCGGTGGATCCCACACTTCCAACAACTCATCAATCTCAGCCAACCGTTTCTCCACAGCTAGCTTTTGCTCATCTGTCAAAGATAACCCATAACCAAACAAGGTTTTTTTGCTTTCTTCTTTGCACAAGTCAATATAAGCATCTTTATCCACTTTAAACAAAACACCGTCTCCGATCGTACCAAACAAGCGCTCTGAAAAGACATCATAACTGCCATAAGAAATAACTTTTCCTTGATAGCAAATATCAACGTGACCAATCATCCCAAAAAGATTCTGGTCTGACGTATGGATCAGCACCTCTAAGTCAACGGGCTTTTCCTCGTCTCGGACACGACTATAAACCTTTTGTGGTTTCCTTTTTTCACCTTGCAAAAAACGATTAAAACGATTCAGTTGCTCTGCTGGGAAAAAGGCAGCGATAATGATAGGCAGGTTAATCCGAATACGGCGTCGAAGTTGTTTTTTCTCCACATCGGTGTTGAACATAAGACCGTCTCGAACGTTAGAAAAGCCTAGTAATATCAGATAAATACCAACAATCAAAAATTGCATCCTACCGTCCGTGCTGGGAGAAAAGACAGGTGTCAGGCCAATCCCACCATAGAGCAAGGTATCAAAAAGATAACGAAAACCACCTTTTAACTTATTCTGCCGATAAAGAAGATATGTAATACCATAGATTGCCGCTGTACACAGCTGATAACAGCCCAATATAATAATGACAATATTGACTGGCAGATTGCTGGCACGGTTAAGAAAGCCAACAACCAGCCCTACCAAAACATGGAGGAGGGCAGAACCAAGACTGATACGATTTTGCTTCACTAAGAAACGGAAAAAAAGATTGATAACTCCGACAAATAAAAAGTAAATGACCAATAAATCTAGGGCAAATTTTGTAAAATCAACACCGTTTGCAATAATAATAACGCCAAAAAGGATCGCCAAAATACCGAACAATAGAGTCCGTCTCCCACTTAGTTTATCTAATTCCATTTCATCTCTCCCAAATAAAAGGTAGGAATGAGACAAAAATTGCTACTTTGAAAAAAATCAGTTTTGCTGTCTCACTCCCATTACTGTTGTTATCCTTACTCTTTAGTATAGCATTTTATCTTAGCAAGCGTCTAGTCACTTATCCATTTTTTCGTTCAATCTTATCTCTTCGTTATCAAAAAACGGCTCGTAACGAACCGTTTCTTTTTTGACAACTTATCCATAAATTATCTTGTAAAGTGCTACTGCAGCAATACCGGCAAGAATTGGAGATACGACTGGCACCCAAGCATACCACCATTTTGAATCTCCTTTGTGCTCACCAAGAACTGATTTTGGAAGAATGAAATGAAGAATACGTGGACCTAAGTCACGTGCAGGGTTCAAACCTGGACCTGTAGGACCACCAAGTGACGTTACCAATGCCATGACAAGGAAACCAAGTGCTAAGTGGGCAACAGCAAGTCCGGCATTGATGTGAGAACCAATTGCAACTTTTCCTTGGATTTGAGTAGCATCCACTCCACGAGTAGCAGCATATTTAACAACTTCTGCACCAAAATAGTTTTTGGTCATGGCCATTGCTGCAAAGAACAAGATAAATGAACCAATAAATTCATTGACAAAGCCATTTATCATAGAAGCAGCATGTGATTTCTTGCTTCCGTCATCCGTATTTACAATAGTTGAGAATGATCCCAAAATCGCATTAGAATTTGTTGTTTGCAAATAGTAAGGGCGGTGACTTGCTACTACTAACGCTTGTCCAAATATCGCTCCCAATAATTGTGCAATAATGTAAGGCGCAACTTGTGCCCAAGGGAAGTATCCGCTAATCGCAAGTCCTAGTGTGAATGCAGGATTGATATGATTCCCTGATACATTTCCAAACATAAGAGCAGGAATCATAACCCCCATACCATAACCAACTGCAATCACCAACCAGCCACTTTGATGACCCTTTGTTCCCTTTAATTCAACGTTGGCAACAGCCCCGTTCCCCAAAATAATGAGAATTGCCGTTCCAAGAAATTCTGTGATATATTTCACAGTCCATGTGACATCCATTTTTATTCTCCTCTTTAATTAAAAAAATTTTAGACAAATCCTATTTTATCAGTTACAATGGATAATGTAAAGGTTATTTTTTGACAAAGTGTAAAAAAGGAGTAAAAATATGCGCTATAATCAGTATAGTTATACACCAGAAACAAACAAAAAAATGCTGGCTGAAATGGAAAGCATTGGATTTTCTTTCCACCCAGAGTATTCTGATAAAGAAAATTTAGAGACTTTTGTACGTAGAACTTTTTTTAATTATAAAAATACAGACTATGCTTTAAAGTCTTTGGTTGCCAATTCAAATACAGACTTACTCAGCTTTTTTACGTCCAATCAGGAATTGACAGCAGAGATTTTTTATACCATTATTTTTCAATTGCTGGGATTTGTGCCCTTTGTTGACTTTGACGATGTAGAAACATTCCGCAAGGACGTAAACTTTCCCATTACCTATGGAAATTTGCTCGAAAACCTCTATCAATTGCTCAATACGCGCACCAAAAACGGCAATCTCTTGATTGATAAGTTGGTAAGCGAAGGCTTGATCCCTGAAGACAATACCTACCACTATTTCAATGGTAAAAGTCTTGCGACCTTTACTAGCCATAATGCTATCCGCGAAGTGGTCTATGTGGAATCGCGCGTGGATACCGACGAAGATGGGCTGCCTGATTTGATTAAGGTCAGCATCATTCGTCCTCATTTTGATGGACAAATTCCTGCTGTCATGACTGCTAGCCCTTATCACCAAGGAACCAACGACAAAGCCAGCGACAAAGCACTTTATAACATGAATGTGAATTTGGTTAAAAAAGAGGCCGGAAAAATCACCGTCCATGACTCTGAAGTTTGCTTGGTTGAACCACAAGGTCAAGCAGTATTGGTGGAGCAAGCAGAAGAAACACTCGGTCATATCGGAACTTATACACTCAATGACTACCTTCTTCCTCGTGGTTTTGCTAATTTATATGTATCAGGTGTGGGAACCAAGGACTCTGAGGGGCTTATGACGAGCGGAGATTATTATCAAATTGAAGCCTATAAAAACGTTATTGATTGGCTCAATGGTCGTTGCCGTGCTTTCACAGACCATACCAGACAGCGAGAAATCAAAGCCACTTGGTCCAATGGAAAGGTTGCTACGACAGGAATTTCTTACCTTGGAACCTTGTCAAATGGACTGGCTACGACTGGCGTAGAAGGGCTGGAGGTTATTATTGCCGAAGCTGGAATTTCTTCTTGGTATAATTACTATCGTGAAAATGGCTTAGTGACAAGCCCCGGCGGCTATCCCGGTGAAGATTTTGACTCTTTGACAGAATTAACTTACTCACGCAATCTTCTAGCGGGCGAACGTCTTCGTCACGATGCCGAGTATCAAAAGAGCCTCAAAACATTAAAAGCAAATTTGGAGCGCGAAACGGGTGATTATAATCAATTTTGGCATGACAGAAACTATCTGATTCACGCGCACAAGGTCAAAGCCGAAGTCGTCTTCACTCATGGCTCCCAAGACTGGAATGTCAAGCCGCTCAATGTGTACAACATGTTCCACGCCCTGCCACAAGACATCAAAAAACATTTATTTTTCCACAATGGCGCTCACGTTTACATGAACAATTGGCAATCCATTGACTTTCGTGAATCTATGAATGCACTTCTCAGCAAGAAACTGCTGGGCTACAATTCCCACTTTGAATTGCCAACTGTGATCTGGCAAGACAATAGTCAAGCACAAAGCTGGTTGTCACTAAAGAATTTCGGCAATCAAGAGCACTACACTCATTTCAATCTAGGTAGTACTACTCAAGATATTCAAAATGCTTACTCTGAGACGGACTACAAGCGTTTCAGCAAGACCTATCAAACCTTCAAAAATGAACTCTTTGATGGAAAAGTCAATCAAGTGACCGTTGACTTCACCTTAGAAAAAGACCTTTTCCTTAACGGTCCCGCTAAGCTCAATCTGCGCCTAAAATCCAGTACCGATAAAGGCTTGATTTCTGCACAGCTATTAGATGTTGGACAAGCTAAACGCCTCACCCCAATTCCTGGCGTCCTTGCACCAAAAGTCATGGACAATGGTCGCGTTTATATGCTGGATCATTTAATGGAATTACCTTTCAAAGAGACACCGCATCGCGTTGTGACAAAAGGATTTCTCAATCTGCAAAACCGCAACGATTTGCTAACAGTTGAAGAAGTCACACCAGACCAATGGTTAGAATTTTCTTTTGAATTGCAACCAACCATTTACAAAATGAAAATAGGCGATACACTTCGCCTTGTCCTCTACACAACCGACTTTGAGCACACCGTCCGCGATAATACCGACTATCATTTGACCATTGACCTAGCAAACTCTAGCTTAGATGTGCCAGATATGATAAAATAAGATAATAACTATCGAATTTTAAGGAGAACCCAAACAATGATGAATATGCAATCGATGATGAAACAAGCACAAAAATTGCAAAAACAAATGGAAAAAGGGCAAGCCGAGCTTGCGGCGACAGAATTTGTTGGCAAATCCGCTCAAGATCTCGTGGTCGCAACTCTTACAGGTGACAAAAAAGTCGTCAAAATCGACTTCCAAGAAGCTGTTGTCGACCCAGAAGACTTAGAAACTTTATCTGACATGACAACTCAAGCTATCAACGCTGCCCTCGTAGAAATTGATGCCGCAACTAAGAAAAAATTAGGTGCCTTTGCAGGTAAAATGCCGTTTTAAAACAAATCTCAAAAAACTCACCCCCTCCTAATTCAGCTAAGAGGGGGCTATTTTATGTAAAATTAAAGAAATCAAAGGCTTTATTAAGGAGTAAGTCTGTATATTTTGGATTGTCTTTCAGCTCTTTAATGGAACTTTGCACCAGTTGAACATCATCCGTTATGATACCGTCAACATTCAAGCGGAAAGATTTTGCAATGCTGTTTACATCGTTGACCGTCCAATCATAGAGCAATTTATCTGCTTGCCACAACTTAGAAACAAAGTTTTCATCCAAAAAGAAGCAAGAATATTGATATTTTTTGCGACTTTTTCTTTCATCACATCTTTCATTCTATAAAAAAATCTCAGTTTCTTCAACCGAGATTCTCTCTATCGTCCAAACAATCTTGCAAAAAAACCTTTCTGCTCTTGTGCTTGCACTTTTTCTTTAGCTTCGTCCAATTCTAATAGCAAAGTTTCACGCTCACTCATGGCCTTAGCAGTCAATTGCTGCTGCTGGTCTAATTGCTTGTCTTTTTCAGCAATTTGCACATCTTTCACGCGCAATTGCTCATCTTTTTTAGCTAATTGAGCATCTTTTGCTTTTAACTGGTCATACAAACGCACAATTTCTGCATTTTTCTCATCTACCAAAATTTCCATGAGCTCACGTTGCTTGACATCTTCGCTGACCGGTTCATCTTCAAAAATCGTCTTTTTGTAAATTTCTTCCAGCTTTATCAAACCGCTGCGCGTCACAACGGTGACCCCTTTTTCATTCTTGTCGGTATCTTCGGGCGCAAGAGTTTTGACCCGATTGTTCATCGCCTGACGGCTAATCCCTAAAATCTCGGCTAGCTCGCTGACTGTCTTTTCAATTGCCATAATTTCCTCTGAAACTTTTTCTAGATATATACCTAAATCTTATCATATCAAGGCTTAACTGTCAAATTCGCTCTGGATTTCAAGGAATTTCATCACATTTATGATACAATAAATTTGACATATTCATTTAAAGAAAGAAGCACAATGAACCATTTTGATACAATCGTGATAGGCGGAGGACCAGCTGGTATGATGGCTGCTATTTCCAGCTCCTTTCATGGACAAAAGACACTGCTCTTAGAAAAAAATAAACGCTTGGGTAAGAAGCTCGCTGGAACTGGTGGCGGACGCTGCAATGTGACGAATAACGGCACTTTAGAGGATTTATTAGCTGGCATACCAGGAAATGGGCGCTTTCTCTACAGCGTCTTTTCCCAGTTTAACAATCATGACATTATGAATTTTTTCACTGACAATGGTGTTGCACTCAAAGTAGAGGATCACGGGCGCGTTTTCCCAACAACAGACAAATCTTTTACAATTATTGAAGCATTAGAACGGAAAATGAAGGAGCTAGGCGTCACCATCATGACCCAGACGGAAGTAGTTTCTGTAAAGAAAAATGCGGATTGCTTTATCATCAAGTCAAGTGAGCGCATTTGGAGCTGCGATCGATTGATTGTCACAACAGGTGGAAAATCTTATCCTTCAACTGGCTCTACTGGCTTTGGCTATGAGATTGCGCGCCATTTCAACCATACAATAACAGAGTTAGAAGCTGCAGAAAGCCCACTTTTGACAGATTTTCCACACAAGGCTTTACAGGGGATTTCATTAGCCAACGTCACCCTTCGTTATAATAAACACATCATTACCCATGACTTGCTTTTTACCCACTTCGGTTTGTCAGGTCCTGCCGCATTGCGGCTCTCCAGTTTCCTCAAAGGCGGTGAAACCATTTATTTAGATGTCTCACCACAGTTTTCTGCGGAAGATTTGGCAGCATTTTTAGAAAATAACCGAGAAAAATCGCTCAAAAATAGCCTCAAACAATTACTTCCTGAACGTCTGGCAGACTTTTTCGCGCAGCCATTCCCTGAAAAAGGCAAACAATTGACTGGAAAAGAAAAAGAAGAGCTCATTCAACAGCTCAAAGCTCTACCGATTCCTATTACAGGCAAAATGTCTCTAGCCAAATCTTTTGTGACCAAAGGCGGTGTCAGTCTTAAGGAAATCAATCCCAAGACTTTAGAAAGCAAACTAGTTCCTGGGCTTTATTTTGCTGGCGAAGTGCTGGACATCAATGCTCATACTGGTGGATTTAATATTACAGTCGCTCTCTGTACTGGCTGGGTCGCTGGAAGTGTGGAATACTAAAAATAGAGCAGATGCTACCATGCAGAATACTAGCATTTGCCCTATTTTTTATTTTACTTGTGAACGTATGCTTGGATAACATCTGCTACATATTGGGCTGTTCCAACTCCAAATTGGTCAATATTTTTCTTAAATTCTGGATTTGCCACATAGCCTTTTCCGATAAAAGCGAAAACTTCCAGAGAACAATCAAAGGCATAGGTATTCATTGCTTGAAATAACTGCTCGGCTTCTGATAAATTCTCTTGTGCCTCCACAGCTAGACCTTTTTGCATATTGTTAGCTAGATTGCTAAAAACTTTGTTAAATACTTCCGTCACCTCAGTTTCTTTGCCAACTTGTCGTGCACGAGACTCGTCCATTACTTCTTGACCGTATGTTTCAACCGCTTGATGATAATAATTTGCATGCTCATCGTAGGTAAATCCAACAAATTTTTCTTGTGTCGTCATTTTTCTTTCTCCTTTTTGAGCTTGAATTGTCTTTTGTAAGGTGGAAATCAAGGTATCCAAATGTTCCCTTTCCTGCTGCAAAAACTGCAGTTGCTTGTTCAAGTGAGGCAATAATTCCTGCCCTTCATGACCTAGCAGCTCTGCTATTTTCTTTAAAGAAAATCCAAGATATTTGTAAAATAAAATAATTTGCAGGCGCTCTAAATCTGCTTCACTATAAAGGCGATATCCGTTTTCAGACTTTTGCGGCACAAGCAAACCTATTTTATCATAGTGATGCAGTGTTTTGACAGAAACACCTGAAAGCTGCGCAGCTTCTTTGATTTGATACATCATTTCCTCCTTACAAATCTCATTATAAACCCTCCACTTAGGTCAAAGTCAATACTTTTTTAAAAATATTTTCCTCCCAATATAGTTATCACAAAGTACGACCTTGCTTTGCGCAAAAATCGCTAACGTTGCTTGCAAAGCAAATCTCAACACCATTCGCTTTTCAAGTGCGAAAGAGCATCTAATCACCCCTGCGGGGAGTGAGACTACCAACTCCCATTATACCTGGGAAACTCTAAGTGGATTAAAGGCAACAGAGATTTTCCAAACTACCACACTTTGTAATGATAACTACATAAACAAAAGCAGCTAAAAGCTCTTTTGTTCCAGCTGCCTCTATTAGCTACATCTTCTTTCACTTGTTGCAACTGCATCTCAAAACGAAAGAAAACATAGAAATAATAAGGATTTTCGCTTGTAGAATATCTGAATTTTATTGTATTATTTGTGAAATTTTGGTAATATATATATAATAATACAAAAGTACTTGTATGAGGAAAGTTAGTGTCTGGCTATCCTTAAAAATAAACAAAGAATAGAAAGGATTAAAATGTCAAAAAAGAAAAAAGACACACCGTTAGTCTTTCTAGTCTTGCTGAAGTGGTTAGCTGAACTGATTTATTTCGTAGGAATTGTGTTCGTTGCCGGCACAGCTCTCCTACTCTTAACATATAATATTCTCAATATACCGCTAGACTATATCCACATTGCAGCTTTAATTGCTTCTTTCATCTACATATTGGTTGGATTTTTAGTGGCAAATAGTTCCGAAGACATCGTAATCGCCAGCAATTATTTTAAAATCCTATCCGCGCTTGGTTACTTAGCAGTCATTAGCTACTTTGACAATCAACTATTTGATTATTTAAAAAATCCAGTCGTTGATATCTGCTTAGCCATACCATTTTTGATTGCCATTATTTATAAAAAATTTTATAGAAAAATGATTTACCGTGCTGTCTTTAAAAAACATCACTCTGTCTCTTTTTACAGTGAGTATTCAAATATTGAAGAGATAAAAGACTCGATGTTAGAAGCTGTCCGTGAAGCAGTCAAGGACGGTCACAAAGAAAATGTAGAAGTTGTCGGAAAAAATTTTAGGCAAGATGCAAAAGGAAATATCATCGGTATTTTCAAAATTTCACTAGCTCGTAAATTATTTAAAATCACTCAGCCAAAACTAATGCTGATCACCTTAAACTTTAATATCAATAATAATGAATAGGAGTCTACAATCATGTCAGAAATAGATAAACCCGTTTTAACACTAGAGCAAGATCGCTTCTTAAAAAACAAATCATTTGATACTTACAAAAAGAAACTTGAAGTGCTATCAAGAGCTTATAGCGCTAATGCCATGAAAACGATCAATGGCTTCTCATTAGATTCAGAAGAACAATACAAAGCACTGTTTGAAGCTGTATTTTCAGGTGTTTGGGACGTTGATACCGGCATGCGTTATGTCAACGTTACAGAAATCATTGGCGTATCTAGTTTCTTGGCTGGACAAAAAGATGAAAACGGCTACTATGTCCGTAATTCTAACGGTGAGATTGTCTGGGACGTTGTAGACATTGACGAAGCTGAACTTTTCACAGACGAGCAAATCGCAACCATTGTTCCAAAAGAATATCGTGGAAAAGCATTTGTCATTCGAGAGCTAGATGCACGCAAAGAATGGGGAGAAAAGCAACCTTCAGAAGACATTTCTGAAGAGGTACAGCCCGTTGTTGAAGAGGCAGTCGTTGATGTAAAGACAGAACCAGAACCAGAACCTGAGCCCGCACCAATTGTCCAACCAGCACCTACCGCTGAAACGAAGGTTAAACAACAAAAACCTATCGTAAAACCAGACCCAGTAGTAAAGCCACGTCCCATGACAAAATCTGAAAGACAACAACAAAAAAAAGATTACACAAAAGAATCCATTAAAATTATCAATGCAACCATTGACAGCCTCGGATAGTAACAATTTTCAATAATATTAAAAAGTTTGAGACAAAAAGATTTCAATTTTTAAAAATAAAATTCTTAATTATTAAGCCCTTCAAATCTATAATTAAATGCGAAAAGCGAACAAAGCAGAATTCTGATTACCAGAAAACTAGTTTTGTTCGCTTTTTATATTTGGGGTCGGACTTTTGTCCCAGCCTCTTTTGTCCTCCTTTCAATCTGAAAAGGATTGACTTAAATTTTAAAATAGATGCAAAATGAAACATTTTTGACTTATTGATCATATATCCAAATACACAATCAACAACGACATTATTATATTATAACAAAGAGGTTGAGACTCGGTCTCAACCTCTTTTTGTCGCTATGCCTAGCAAGAGTTAGGATAATCATCGTTAGGGACTTATTCTTCCTCTTTACGTTTCTTGAAGCCAAGCATTGACAATGCTGTAGCAGCAAACGCTAATCCTACCAATGCTGCACCATCATTTGTAGCTTCACCTGTTGAAGGCAAGGTTACTTGTGGAGTTACAGGTTGTTTTGGAGTAGTTGGCACTACTGGAGTAGGTGTTGGTGTAGGAGGTGTTTGCGGTTTTTCAGGTGTCTTAGGAGTTTCTGGCGGTGTTTGTGGTTTGTCAGGAGTCTTAGGCTTGTCTGGCGTTACCACTGTTACCGTATTAGAATTTCTTTCAACACCATTGATAATTTCAGTAAAGGTATTCTTCACAGTACCATAGTCAAGTTGTTTCACTTGCATGTAACCTGTAGCTTGGAATTCACTATTATCTGAAATACTGTTCAAGAAGGCGCTAGAGAATGAGTACACAACCGTTCTTGTCTTATGATCAACAGTTTGGTTGACAAACTTCGTCAAATCTGTACCCTTGGCAATCTTTTGACCATTCTTAAGAAGAATATCTGTCTTCGCAAACCATTTGTAAACACCGTTGTATTCTACTAATGGAGAGTAAGTGTCCTTCACTTCCATCTTTTCAATCGCTTGACCACGGTTAGCTGGCAAGTAAGAGGTTTCCAATTCAAAGTTGTAAACTTGTCCAACCTTAACTGTCTTACCACTCAATGAATTCTGGTCTTTTTGACCATCTTCAACAGTTGCTACAACATCTTTCTTCGGATTGATCTTCGGAATGTTGTTGGTTACAAGGTTTGTATCATGGATACCAGTAAAGTCAATTTGATAAGCCTTGTTATCGTACTTGCTAGCGTCCTTGATGTCTTTCTTAACTGTAGTTGGGAAGATTAGTTTGAGGTTGATACCTTTCAAGACATAATTGTTTGTGTAAGCAACTGGATCGTCTGAAGTGGTTACGGCAAATTCACCATCGATTTGCAATCCTTTTGCCTTGATGTAATCTTGAACTTTTTGTGGAGCTTCTGCTAGAGATTTGTAAATCTTGGTTGTGAAGCCGCTTTGTACTTTACCGTCTTCTGTTGTTACACGAACACCAGCCAAGTTAGGAGTGACATACTTACCAGAATATTTTTCAACCAACATTAAGCCAGCTTGCTTGTCTTTTTCGGTTACACCTGTAAGACCTTTGTATTGGTCGTTGTCGATGTTGATAGTGTAGATTTCTGTTGAGCCAGCCAACATTGTCTTACCATTGACATCTTCACCCTTAGCATTTGTACCTTTCTTAGTCGGTTCTGCTTTCACTTCCTTGTAGACATAAGTAACTTCGGTAACGCCTTTTGTAACTTTACCTTTTTCATTACCTTTTGTCTTTTCAGGAACAAGGTTGTACACTTTATCACCAGACTTAATCGCTGTCGTCTTGTGGTCTGTTGTATCGTAGTTTTCACCAACTTTAGCATGAGAAGTGTCCGTTACATCTTCTTTGATCTTCTTGCCAGATTCGTCTTCATAGTGAACGACTACATCTCCGAATACTTGTTTATATATATAAGTAACATCAGTATTGCCTTCAACGACTCGACCTTGTTCAAGTCCTTGAGTCTTTTCAGGAACAATTTCATAGGTACGACCATCTTTTGTGGTAATTGTCTTATGAGCGTGATCACGAGTGTCATAAACAGTATTGATTGTAGCACCAGTTGTATCTTTTTCAGGTTCTTTGATTACTTTTCCGTCTTCATCTTTATAATGAACGGTTACATCTCCAAGTACTTCGTCATAAACATAGACAACACGAGTAGTGCCTTTAACAATCTTACCGCTTTCTTGACCTTGAGTTGCTTTCGTATCAATGCGATAAACCTTACCATCAGCTGTAGTAATTCTAGTTGGTTTGTGATCTGTTGTATCGTAGTTCGTACCAACTTTGCTATCTGGCGTATCTACAACACGTGGTGCAATAGTATTACCTTTCTTGTCTTGGTAATCAACGACAACGTTACCGTATTCATCTGGAGTTGGTACGTCTGGTACAAGGTCATAGTAGTAGGTAATATTGGTATTGCCTTCAACAACTTTACCTGTTTCTGCACCTTGAGTGGCTTTCAAATCTAGTTTGTACTTCTTACCGTCAACTGTCGTAATTGTTTCTTTCCGTTGATCGGTTGTATCGTAGTCTGTTCCCACTTCTGAACGTGGCGTATCCGTCACCTTAGGTGAAATTGTCATACCGTCTTTGTTCTTGTACTCAACGGTAACATC
>NZ_KV837631.1:7471-8010 GCF_001838575.1 Streptococcus sp. HMSC034B03 | reverse complement strand
ACGATATTGGTATTGCCTTCTACCACCTTACCGGTTTCAGCGCCTTGGGTCGCTGTCAGATCCAGCTTGTACTTCTTGCCATCCACTACAGTAGTAATGGTGTCCTTACGCTGATCGGTAGTATCGTAATCAGTACCCACTTCAGAACGCGGTGTATCGGTCACTTTCGGTGCGATAGTCACGCCGTCTTTGTTCTTGTACTCAACGGTAACATCACCGTATTTCTTTTGCGGTGCATCTGGAACAAGATCATAGTAGTAAACGATATTGGTATTGCCTTCTACCACCTTACCAGTTTCAGCACCTTGGGTTGCTGTCAGATCCAGCTTGTACTTCTTGCCATCTACTGTGGTGATAGTGTCCTTACGCTGATCCTTGGTATCATAGTCTGTACCCACTTCAGAACGCGGTGTATCGGTCACTTTCGGTGCGATAGTCACGCCGTCTTTGTTCTTGTACTCAACGGTAACATCACCATATTTCTTTTCTGGTGTTGGAATATCTGGTACAAGATCATAGTAGTAAACGATATTGGTATT
>NZ_KV837631.1:0-7371 GCF_001838575.1 Streptococcus sp. HMSC034B03 | reverse complement strand
TTGTACTCAACGGTAACATCACCGTATTTCTTCTCTACCGGTTTTTCAACTTTGTCATAAACATAGACAACGCGGGTTGTTCCTTCGACAACTCTACCACTTTCTTTACCTTGTGTAGCTGTAGGGTCAATGCGGTAACTTGCTCCATCGGCTGTTGTAATCGTAGACGGTTTGTGGTCAGTTGTATCGTAGGCCGTTCCTACTGATGTGTCTGGTGTATCCACAATACGTGGAGAAAGAGTGTTGCCTTGCTTATCTTGGTAGTCAACAACAACATTCCCTTTCACTTCTGTATAGTAGTTTGCTACGTTCGTCGTACCTAATTTAACTTTACCTGTTGTATTATTAGTTGATGACACATATTTATAGATCTTGCCATCCGCTGTTGTGATTCTGTCTTGGTGTGTTGTTGTGTAGTCTTCACCAACAGGAGTTCCCGTAGGTTTTTAACCGTTTGAGTATTTGTTAGTTTAGTAGTAGTCCCTTGAATATAGTTATCCAGCAAGACATTCCCTGCAAGATTGTATTCAACCAGATTGTATTCAAGATCTGGTTTTACAAGAGTAAAGCGAGATGGTAATTTGCTTGTAATAGCTAACCAATAACCTCTATCCCATTGTGTAGTCCGCTGCATCACAAAGGAAATTGAATCTCCGCTTTCTGCCACACCCGCAATCCCCATTTTATAGAAATTTGGATCATCATAGTCGTCTTTAATGCCGTCAGTGACAATATTTGCTGCCAAACGTCCATCGGTTTGTTTTTCAACCAAAGAACCGGTAATCTTTACTGGTCGGAAATTATAATCTGTTATGCTTTCTTCGTGCTTCAGACCAGCCAATTTTCCAGTCTTAGGTTCTGTTTTGGTTAAACTTGTTAGAGCCAAAATTGCAGGGTTATCTTTTTTAAAGTTTATAACATTGCCATCAGCATCATAGAAGCGAGCAACAACTTTATATCTAGAAGGTACATTTATGTCATAAAAAGTGTAAATCCCTCTCGTCGGATCCTTCTCAGCAAAACCAACGATACCTGTTTTAGGGTTTAAATTCGTTACCTCATAAGTAACCTTTGAAATACTTACTCCATTATATTTAGAATTTTGGAGGCCCGTATAAGTAGCCGTAATGGTTTGTCCGCTTTTAATTTTAGGGATGACAAACCGGCTTCCACCAGCTGACAGTCTCGTTGTAAATGCTGGGATTGGATTGTTTGCAAACGTTCCACCAGATTTCACATACTCCTCATATGACATATTATTCATATCTTTTTGACCAAATTCAGTGGTACCAGTGATAGACAATTTAGCATTAGGCTCCCGTTCAAATTTCAAGCCTTGGCTGACAACTTCACTTAGATAGCCTGGAGTGCCGGTGTTTGCTTGCGCTTTTTTTAGGTCGCGTTTATAGGCATCTACCCCCGTCTTGATACGAGTTGCTTGTGTTTCCTCAAGAGTGTTGGCAAGGTCCTTTTTAGCATCTGACTCTACTTGGTTGTTCGCTGTTCCAATGTTGTCATTTTGATTTTGCTTAACATCAATGTTATAACCATTTGCTTCAGAAATCGCATCTTTTAGTTTTTGGTTTTCGACAGTTACTTTTGAACCTTCCGTACGATCTACCGGAGTAGCTACTGGGTCTGAGGTTGATACTGCTCCTGCTGGCGCAGGAGTAGTTGCTTCAGCTTTTGCTGTTGTAGCAGGAGCGGGCGTTGTTTCAGGCGTTGCAGTTGTTGCTGCTGGCGTTGTACTCGCTACTGGTGCTGTGGCTGGTTGCGTAGCTGCACTTTCAGTTGTTGTAGTCGCTGACGCTGTTGTAGTGTCAGCTGTTGAAATAGCTCCTGCTGGTGCTGTTGTTTCAGCTTTTGCAGTGGTTATTGCTGCTGTAGAGCTGCTAGCTGCTTCAGTTGCTGCTGCTTTTGATTGTGCAGCAAGACTTGTATCAGAAGCTTCCGCCACTGGAGCGGGCGTTGTTGGCTTCGTTGCCTTTACTTCATCAGCAGCTACACCTTGGTGAGCGCTAAGAATTGCAATGGTTCCAAGCGTCAAGATACCAATGGTGCCATAAACTTTGTTTTTCCGGATCGAACCATGACCCTTCGTTTTGCTATTATGAAACATAAAATTCCTCTTTCCTTTTTAATAATTACCCAATTAACCAATTATCTTTCTCAAAAGGCTTGACTTTTTTGAAGCCTAATAGAGCCAAGATAAATAAACCAATCGTTGCAAGAATCGTGGTTGCTTCCCCCGTATCTGGCAACAATGTAAACTTACCATTACTTGATTTGACAGTGACCGTTCCATCAGGATTTGCCCTAGCACCTACTTGCGCAGCTGGTACAGATGTTTTAGAACCGTCTGCGTTTTTGATAGTGACTTCTCCTTGATCATTACCAATAATCTCAAAGCCCTTGTCCGTCAAAAGCGGATCAGCTGGTGAGATGATTGATTTGATTGGATTGTCAATCGTGTCACCTTTTTTAGTAGTCACAGATGAAGCATTGTCAAGACTGAATGTTTCATCCCTTTTCAAGTCCATATCTGAAATTGTTGTCTCGTCCGTACCCTTTTCAGTCAAAATTGACGGATTGACCGTATCTTTTGCATCTATTGCTTCATCAGTTGGTATTGTATCTGTCGGTGCGATTGTATCTGCTATAGAAGTATCTGGGCTAACCGATGAATCTGATGAGGGGGTAGCCGGAACACTTGGCACTTGAGCTTTATCCTGCGAAGGCACTACTTTACTAGAAGAATCCGGTGTACTTGGTATATCCTTATCTGGTGGAGCGGGATCTGTCTTCGGTGGCACCACCTTATTAGAGTCTGGCGTTTCTGTGACCAGATCATAGTAATAAGTAATATTGGTATTTCCTTCAAGGACTTTTCCTTTTTCGTACCCCTGAGTAGCTTTTAGATCAAGGCGGTATTTCTTACCTTCTGAACTGATAATGGTTTCTCTTCGTTGGTCGGTCGTATCGTAGTCCGTTCCCACTTCAGAAGTCGGTGTATCCAACTCTTTTGGTGCAATCAAAGCACCATCTTTACTCTTGTACTCAACCGTTACATCGCCATATTTCTTTTCTGGCTCCGCTTGATTTGGCTTTGAAGACTCAGAGTCTGATGTTCCAGACTTATCCTTATCTGGTGTAGCCGATGGTATAGGGGCTATCTTCGGCGGTTCTACCTTACTTGAGGAATCCGACGGTTCCGACTTGTCCTTTTCTGGCGCAATCGGTGTTATTGGCGTTGTCTTTGGTGCCTCTACCTTGTCTGACACGCTTGGCTTATCCTTATCTGAAGCAACTGACGTGGACTTGTCAGGAGTTACAGGAGCAGCCGGCGTCACAGCCGTAGAGGTATTTGCATTTCCCTGCTTAGACTCTGGCGTTTCAGTAGAAGCCTTTTTATTGCTGTCAACAGTCGGTGTGACAATCGTTGTGGAGATAGAGCGCTCAACATCCCTAGCCAACACAGGATTTGCACCTAAAGCTGATAACAATACAGCCGTTGACGCTAAAAAGAACCTGCTTTTTTTCATTCTAAATATCCTCTCAATATTTTAACATATTGGATATGTTAAGGACTAGTTTAAAAAAACTATTCACTTTCATGATAGTAATATTTTCCTCAAATGTCAAGCCGATTACAGCATTTTCACAGATTTATTTAATCTCATTACAGAAGTATTTTACATTTGTTTACACCTTGTAAAGAAACATAGATATATTACAGATAAACAATAGGTGATTGATAAAAGAGTAATCTAAAGCTCTAACAACTTTTAAATCCCAATTAGTCTAGACAAGCGCGTCAATCAGTTATGATGCATATATACAAAAGCCCTTTCACATCAAAATCCAACTATTTTTCACTTCAATAATAATGTATAAAATGAAAATAATGTCTCTGGAATCAATATTTATGCAACGGCAGTGAGCTGTGTTTTTTATTTTCAACTTTTTTAAAACAAGAGGGTTAAAACTAGCTGCTAATACTTGTACAATTTCCTGTCAAGTATTATACTAAGAATAGTCTTAAAGTGAGGTGATATAAAATGGAAGCTGTCGTCTATTCAAATTTTAGAAACAATTTAAAACATTACATGAAAAAAGTCAACGATGAATATGAACCTCTAATGGTTGTCAATAAAAATCCTGATGAAAATATTGTAGTCTTATCTAAGAAAAATTGGGATAGTATCCAAGAAACCATCCGTCTAATGAATAACGAGTACCTTTCAGACAAGGTTCTATCAGGAATGGAACAAGTCAAGCAAAAGAAAACCATTCAACGCCAATTATTAGAGGTGGAAGATGTTTAACTTTACAGAACAAGCTTGGAAAGATTATGTTTCTTGGCAACAAGAGGATAAAAAGATACTCAAACGTATCAATCGTTTAATAGAGGATATCAAACGGAATCCTTTTGAAGGGATTGGAAAGCCTGAACCCTTAAAATATCGTTATTCCGGTGCTTGGTCTCGTAGAATTACAGATGAACAACGATTAGTCTATATGGTGGAAAAAGATGAGATTTATTTCTTATCCTTTAGAGACCATTACACATAAAAGCAGTCATTATCCATTGGATGCTAAAACTCTCTAACTGTCTGAAAAGTAGCCAATTTTAGAAGAAATCCTTAAATGATAAAAGGCTCTTAGAAATGCTGATAGAGTAGCACTTCTAAGAGTTCTAATTGGTTCTACAAAAAAAGAAAAATAGAAAAAGACAATACTTTGAGCAAAATGTTTATATACTCAATTCTCAAAAAGAAAAAACAGAGCTGGTAAAATTGCTAATAATAGAATAATCTATCTTCAGTGTTATCAATTGTAATTCTAAACAATATATGCTATCGTGGAGACATAATGAAACAAAATTTGAATTTTATACATGTTTAAATGGACGTACTGAATTTATTGAGTTTTTACAAACCTTACCCCTAAAAGACAAACAGAAACTTCTTGCCACTATTAGCCTAATACAAGAGCACGGTTTGCTTATCGCACAACGCATGGAATGGGTGAAAAAACTTGATAATGATATTTTTGAAATTCGCTCAAAAGTATCTTCTAATATTCAACGTGCCTTATACTTCCATGTGATTGGTGACCGCTACATCATCACACACGGATTTACCAAAAAGACACAGAAAACACCTACTAGTGAAATCAGGCATGCTAAAGAACTGAAAAAAGAATTTGGGGAGCATAATCATGACAACTATTAAATTTGACGATTTTTTACAAGATGAACTAAAACAAGAAGATTTTAAAGCTGGTTATTTAGCAGAAAAAAGCATCTTAGAAAGTGCAATTGCCGTCTTTAATGCTAGACAAAATGCTGGACTGACACAACGTGAACTAGCTGACCTATCTCATGTCCCGCAATCCACCATTGCTAGAATCGAACGATGACATAATACCAGCATTGAAACCATGAGCAAGATTGCTTTTGCATTGAATCAAAAACTCACCATTAACATTGGCTAATATCAGCTTTTAGATGTCATATAAAGAAACTCTATGAATAACATTTATTATCTTCGAATAATTTTAAAAATAAAGCAAGTGACTACTAGAAAATCACTTGCTTTTTGTATTAATGATCTTTTACAAAATCTAAAATATCTTCATAAGTTAATTCTGATGCTGCTGTACCTAATCCGAGATGAACTAACTATCAGTACAATATCGTTAATTTCTAGTAGCACAAGCATTGCAAAAATACTAATGTGCTTTTCCCATCTAAAAAAGCATGGTTCTTAATCAAAGAATAACAAAGTCTAGCTGCCTTCTCTTCAATAGTCGGATATTGATCAACTCCAAAATAAGTATCAAAAACATTAGAAAGTGAGGCCTCAACTAACCCCTTGTCTCGTACACCATCCATTCCTCCCGAAGCTATAATCAATTGGCTATGTAAGGCAACAACCTGTTCAACGGTTAATCGCTTCATTTGGCTAATTCCTTAAAGGCTTCTAGGTGGCGTGACAAGATAGAACTTGCCACCTCGTCAACACTAGCTTGATCAGTAACAACAGCTTCTGTCTGTTCTTCTTGGACCAAGGTATTATAGTCAACTAAAACATATTTAGGTTTATTGTTTTTCAAAATAACAGCTGTACCTTTCCTATCAACCATGCGAGCAACTTTAGAAAAATTTTGATTTGCTTCAGTAATTGGAACTAAATTTTCAAGATTAATTTGCATTATATTATCGCCTCCTTTTGCTTATCATATCATTTTTAAGCAAGAAAAACAATAATATAGGATGAATTTATCCTATATTATGGTATAATGGAGATAGTGCTATACAAGGAGGTATGCCATGACTCTTGATGTAAATAAAGAAGAATTAACAATTTTAGGGATTCCCTTTGATAACTTTTCAGAGAATTAGTCAAAACGAATGAACTTGCTCGTGTTGTAAAGTTAGCTGATTTACGGCATAATTCTGACATAACTAGATTAAAAGAAATTAGCCCCAAGGATATCAAGAGACAAAAAAATATCTTTCAGCTATCAAATTCTTAAGCACTTAGAATCATCTAGGTACTTATTTTGTTGTCTTATTTCTTCTTGAATTTACAATCTAAGTGCAAAAAATATAAATTAGTAATTTTTAGTAACTTAGTTTAAAATTTCATAAACGCACAACAAAAGAGTCTGGGACAATAGTGTCTTGATTCTATCAAAAAAGAATATGGGACATAAAGATATTCAGCAAATCAGTGAGACTTACGGGTATCTAATCAAAGAAAAGGCTATCCGTGAAGACAATAAAATCCGTGACTTTTTCCACGGTTTAAGCCAGTAGAAACTATTTTGAACAAATTTTGAACAAAAACAAAAGAAACGCTGATTTATCAACGTTTCTAAAACTTAAGCAATACCGGCGGCCGGGGTCGAACCGGCACGTCCTTGCGGACACTGGATTTTGAGTCCAGCGCGTCTGCCAATTCCGCCACGCCGGCAAAGTTAAACTGGGGTAGCTGGATTCGAACCAACGCATGAGGGAGTCAAAGTCCCTTGCCTTACCGCTTGGCTATACCCCAATAATATAAAATAGGCGAGTGATGGGGATCGAACCCACGCATGCCAGAGCCACAATCTGGTGTGTTAACCACTTCACCACACCCGCCATATTCACAATAAACACGGGCAGTAGGAATTGAACCCACACTGAAGGTTTTGGAGACCTTAGTTCTACCTTTAAACTATGCCCGTAAAGGTATGGAAGGGGAGGGATTCGAACCCCCGAACCCGAAGGAGCGGATTTACAGTCCGCCGCGTTTAGCCTCTTCGCTACCCTTCCTGATATTTTAAACTAATTATGGCGCGAGACGGAATCGAACCGCCGACACA
>NZ_KV837630.1:322-544 GCF_001838575.1 Streptococcus sp. HMSC034B03 | reverse complement strand
ACAGTTACTTAAATCTTGAGAGTACAAAAACTACATCCCAAACTTCGTTTGGTACATCACGGTTTTACAGTTACTTAAATCTTGAGAGTACAAAAACTACTCAATCCCGTAATCTTCAATCACTTGAGTTTTACAGTTACTTAAATCTTGAGAGTACAAAAACAACAAGAATAAAAGTCACAAAAGTTATTAAGTTTTACAGTTACTTAAATCTTGAGAGTA
>NZ_KV837630.1:0-222 GCF_001838575.1 Streptococcus sp. HMSC034B03 | reverse complement strand
CAGTTACTTAAATCTTGAGAGTACAAAAACAATCATTATTATAAGTAGTTGATATCACGTGTTTTACAGTTACTTAAATCTTGAGAGTACAAAAACGAGCGTTGACACGAGGAAAGAAAGCGTGTGGTTTTACAGTTACTTAAATCTTGAGAGTACAAAAACTGAACAGCGTGTTGTAGGCTATGGTAAATGGTTTTACAGTTACTTAAATCTTGAGAGTAC
>NZ_KV837629.1:0-248 GCF_001838575.1 Streptococcus sp. HMSC034B03 | reverse complement strand
GGTGCTCCGTTTGATGATTTGAGCAGAAGACGAGTCAGCATACCATCACCACCAAAGAGTTCATACGGAATCACTTGATTGACACCGGCTGTAAATGGTCCAGGAAAGACTGCATTTTTCAAGTAGCTTGCTGGAACATCAATCTTATCTTTGATATTTTCTGAAACAGATTTCTTGATTTGTTCTGCTGTTGTTGTGCCATTTAAGTTCAATTTTACTTGACGAGTCGCAATCACGTTGTTCAAATC
>NZ_KV837628.1:95456-99758 GCF_001838575.1 Streptococcus sp. HMSC034B03 | reverse complement strand
ACTTCTACTTCTCGAACAGTCTTATCATAAGTGATTCCTGCTTCAGATCCAGCAACTTCTGAGATGGTATACTTGTGAGTTCCCACTTGGCTCTCATCATATGAGATTGGTGAGAAGGTCACTGTTCCATCTGCAGCGTTGGTTACTGTTTCGACAACAGTTCCATCTGCTTTCTTCAAGACAAAGCTGTATTTACCTGCTTCAAGAGTTTTACCTTCAAGAACTTTCTTAGCTCCGAGAGTAATGGATGTGTCACCTGCTGGGGTGTATTTGTTTGTAAATACAAGATCTTTTGCTTCTTTTGAGGCAGTTGCTTTCAATTCAGTTGCGCTTACTTTTTCAACCGTTACTTCAACTTCTTGAACGGTCTTATCGTAAGTGATTCCTGTTTCAGATCCAGCAACTTCTGAGATAGTGTACTTGTGAGTTCCTACTTGGCTCTCATTATATGAGATTGGTGAGAAGGTCACTGTTCCATCTGCAGCGTTGGTTACTGTTTCGACAACAGTTCCATCTGCTTTCTTCAAGACAAAGCTGTATTTACCTGCTTCAAGAGTTTTACCTTCAAGAACTTTTTTCGCACCAAGAGTAACGGATGTGTCACCTGCTGGGGTGTAGACATTATTGAAGGTTGTGCTATTAGCTGTACCATCACTGCTGTATTCAACAGCCGCATGCAATTTACCTTGACCATCATCGGTTACAGTTACTTTAGCTGTGACGGTCTTAGCATCGTAGGTGATACCATTCTCCGTTGTGCCAGCTTTTACTTCCTTGATGGTGTAAGTGTAAGTACCTGCTTCATCAAATGTCAACTCTGAGAATTTAACTTTTCCGTCAGCACCATTCTTCGCTTTTTCAACGTTACCAACTTGGTCTGTCAATGTAAATTCGAACATGTTAGCTTCGAGATTGCGATTACTTAGTTTCTTATCTACTTCAAGAACAGCTTTGGCATTTTCAGCCTTATAGGTGTTTTCGAAAGTGCTGTCGTTATTGTCATAGGTAACAGTTGCTTCAAGCGCTCCCTTACCGTTGTCAACAACTTTGATCGTTACTTCGATAGTCTTGTTAGAATAAGTGATTCCTTTATCAGTTGTCCCAGCATTCTTTTCAACGATGGTGTAATGATAAGTGTCAGCTTTATTGAATTCTAAATCTTCAAACTTAATGTTTCCAGTTGCATCATTTGTTGTTGTTTGAATTGGATCTGTACCATTTTTCTCAAACAAGGCAAATTCGAATTCCCCACCTTGAAGCTGAATTGGCTTATCAGTGTTCTTGTTGATGAATGATTTCGTCGCAGCAACAGGCACTTTGACCTTGGTAGCTTTGTACGTATTTGTGAATGTTTGAATTCCGGCATCTGTAATGGTGTTGATGGCACCAGAGATTGGTGGTACAAGATTAGAACCAGGTGCTGAAGTTGAAAAATCAGCTGCTGGAAGTGCTACTTGAGAAATTTCGAATTTCTCAACCCAAGCAACCAGTTGACCTCTTCCATTATCATAGACGTGTACAATTACAGGAACTGTTCTATTATCATAGGTGATACCATTTTCAGTTTCACCTGCTTTTGCTTCCACAATGGTGTACTGATAATGTCCTTCTTTTGTAAATTTAATAGGATTGAAGACTACGCGACCAGTTCCATCAGCATTAGTACCTTTATTCTTGATTCTTTGAACTTCTTTTCCATCATTATCTTTCAAGATAAATTCAAATTCTTCGTCTTGAAGCTCTGTTGGACGACCTTCCAATTTTTTCTTAGCTTCAATTACAGCCTCAGCTGGTGAAGCGCTATAGGTATTTTTGATAGTAAGAGGGTCTATTTGGCTAGGAGTATAACCATCCACTTTAGTGATCAGTTCACCTTTGTCATCAACTTCTTTCACGCTATAGGTGTACTTCTTAGCGTTTTGATCTGTAGCCGGAAGACCTGTCCATTTAACCGTACCATCTGTTGTAGGAACTTTTTTAAGTTCAGCATTAGGTGCTGCTTCTTCAGTTCCACCTTCTAGTGTGCGGTAAAGTTTGAAGTAGGTAGTTGGACGAACACGTTCCTGACCGCCAACCCAGACTTTCTTAGCCGTCACGTTTGTTTTTGGAACTTCATAAGTATTGGTTACTTGAGTCTTGTCTGCATTGTAAGATACGACATAGTTATTCTCTCCAACTTTGACTTTCTCTCCTTCTTGCAAAGGAAGGTCTGTCTGGTCTTGAAGTTCGCGAACAGAATAAACTAATTCTGTTGTTCCATCGACATCGTACTTAGGTAGTTGATTTTTCCACTCGTAAGTATAAACACCATTGGACTCAGTTACTTCAGGAGTATAGTTCCCTGAGACAGGTTTTGAATCTGCAACAGTTTGTCCTTTCTTATGGACATACAAGCCAAGTTTGACTTCTTTGTAGTCAGTTTTCTTTCCACCTACCCAAGTCTTAGTGGCTTCAAAGTCAACTGTCACACGTTTATTAGAGATGTTGAGGGGAACACCTTTTCCACCTTTCATCTCCACTTCAAATTCTTGACTATTTACCTGATAGCCGATAGCCTGATTTCGGAGTCTTTTCTTTAACAATATACTTACCATCATTAAGATGATTTGAAACGGCAATCCCGTCCGCATCAGTTGTTACTTCCTGAACTTTAACCCCGTCACTTTTTCGTATGATTTCAAAGACAACGCCTGCCAACTTAACAGCCGCATCAGCTTTGTCGAATTTTGTGATTTTAATTTTACCAGCAATATCAGCTGTGACTGATGCACCAACAGATTTAACCGTCTTTAAATTAAACGTTGCTTCTGTTTTAGTTCCGGTACTACCTCCGTATTTTTCCCAAATAAGTTGTGGTTGGTTATCAATCAGGTACTGCGCTGAGTTACTTATCGTTGAAGTATCTGCTGGTGATGACGTATCATACGTTAAGAAAAAGCTCTTTGTTCCCATATTGGTCGGCATGAGCAACTCAAATCCTCGTTTCCCATTGACAAAGGTCAACAAAGCCTTTTTATCTGAGTCAGCCTTGTATACCTTCGGATCGGTTGTGATTTCGTATTTATCACCTATATGTTTAAGAGCAGACGAATTCGTATTCGTCGTCTCAAATTCCACTTCATGCATAGAGAAAGTACCTTCTATGTAGCTAGCGAAGGCTTCCTTTGAGACGTCATCTGTAATCTTCACCACATGTCCAGTCATATCTTTCTTAGCGCGATTAATTTTCATTTGAAAATGTGCTATCGCCTTATTGTTATCGTTATAACCGTACTTTGTAATAGTTTCTCCAATCACGTCAGTCTTTTCATATTTATTCACTTTATACGTGATGGTCTGTTTTTTACCATCTGGTAAAACATAGGTAACCGTTTTTCCCTCTTTTTTGAGCGTTTCAGTTGCTTCTGCAACAAAGTTCCCACGGATATTTTGCTTGCCCTCCACCTTTTCGTTGAAAGTAAATACCAGCTGATGGTTAGCATTATTCACCTGGACAGTCCCCATTTGGGTATGTGATGTCGAATCAATCAAATCCAGACTACCATCTTTCAAACTCAAGTTATCTGGAGCCTTTACGATAAAGTAATCACCATTCTTGATTTCATTAGCTGCCACATTGGGAAATGAGAATTCACCTGAATATTTCAAGTTCATCGAAGTATCATTTGAACCATGAATTCCTTCAGTCTCGCTTCCTGTGGATGCTATAGTAATCTTCAAGTTGTCTATTTTGACTTTACTCGTAACATCAGCAGCAGAAACCCGCTGGACGTTCCAAAATCCTAAAACAGTAAAAATCGTTAGTAAAGATAAAAAGAAGCCTATCCATCTCTTTGCCTTCATTACAAATTTCTCCTTCTTCTAATTTTTTTATAAGCTTAGAGCATAAATATCAATATTATACTACAATTACTATTATACCTCAAATAAATAGAAAGTCCATATATTCGTAAGTGTTTTTTTGACACAATGTAAACTTCAGTTTTCTAAAATAGGTTCCCTAATCCCAGAACTCTTAGTATTTTATTAAAACGAAAGGCTCTGGACAATGAGGAATCTATCACATATTCCAAATTTAGAAAAAGCCTCATACGAATCACCATTAAAAGCAACAAAGCTTTGGAAAGATTCATATGAGACTTCTTATAAATACCACAAAACAGGGAAAAGCAGGAATCCTATCTCATGTTATTTTATATGTTTGTTTTTTTATTCTTAGTTTTGTCCAAGTGCAGCAGCCATAGTTGCAGCTACTTCTGATTCAAAATCGTTGGCAGCTTTTTCAATACCGTCACCTACTTC
>NZ_KV837628.1:66639-95356 GCF_001838575.1 Streptococcus sp. HMSC034B03 | reverse complement strand
GGCAGCTTTTTCAATACCGTCACCTACTTCAAAACGAGTGAAGCTTGCAATTGTCACACCTTGACTTTCAAGGAATGCTTCAACAGTCTTGCTGTCGTCCATGATATAGACCTGCGCAAGTAATGTGTAAGCTTGGTCAACTTTTGTATTGTCCAGCATGAAGCGATCCATTTTACCAGGAATAATTTTATCCCAGATTTTTTCTGGTTTACCTTCAGCTGCAAGACCAGCTTTGATGTCTTCTTCAGCTTGTGCAATCACTTCATCCGTCAATTGAAGTTTAGAACCAAATTTGTAGTGTGGAAGCGCTGGTTTACCAACCATTGCACGACTTTCGTTGTCTTGATCAATTTTGTGGTTCATTTGAGCCAATTCATCATGGATAAATTCTTCACTCAATTCTTTGTATGAAAGAACAGAAGGTTTCATAGCGGCAACGTGCATTGCCACGTGTTTTGCAAGATCTTCGTCACTGCCTGAAAGAACTGTGATAACACCGATACGTCCACCATTGTGTTGGTAAGCTCCAAATACTTGATCATCGGCTTTTTCAACAACTGCAAAACGACGGAATGAGATTTTTTCTCCGATTGTAGCAGTTGCACTAACATAAGCAGCTTCAAGTGTTTCACCTGAAGGCATTGTCAAAGCAAGAGCTTCTTCGTTGTTAGCTGGTTTGCCTTCTGCGATTACTTTAGCTGTTTCGTTTACCAATTCAACGAATTGAGCATTTTTTGCTACAAAGTCTGTTTCTGAGTTCACTTCAACGATAGCGGCAACATTGCCGTTTACATAGACACCAGTCAATCCTTCAGCAGCAACACGGTCTGCTTTTTTAGCAGCTTTTGCCATACCTTTTTCACGAAGCAATTCAATTGCTTTTTCGATATCGCCATCTACTTCTACAAGTGCTTTTTTAGCGTCCATGACACCAGCACCAGATTTTTCACGCAATTCTTTTACAAGCTTAGCTGTAATTTCTGCCATTTTGATCCTCCAATTAAGATATTACGGTTTTATTTAATAAAAAGGGGAGGGCTAGGCCCCGCCCCATAAGTTCGTTACTTGATTATTCGTTTGAGCCTTCGACAACTTCAACGATTTCTTCGATAGAATCTGCTTGTGAATCAGTTGCAGCTAATTCTGCTTCTACTGATTCAACGTTATCTTCACCTTGACGGCCTTCGATAATTGCATCAGCCATTTTCGCAGTGATTAACTTAACAGCACGAATAGCATCGTCGTTAGCTGGAATGATGACATCAATGTCATCTGGATCTGTATTTGTATCCACCATCGCTACAACTGGAATACCTAATTTCTTAGCTTCTTTAACAGCGATTTGTTCTTTATGTGGATCCACAACATACATCACATCTGGAATACGTGGCATTTCTTCGATACCACCCAAGAATTTTTCAAGACGAGCGCGTTGTTTGTTAAGAAGAGCGACTTCTTTTTTAGGAAGAACATCAAAAATTCCGTCTTCTTCCATACGTTTGATTTCTTTCAAACGAGCAACACGTTTTTGAATCGTTTCCCAGTTTGTAAGTGTTCCACCCAACCAACGGTGGTTGATGTAGTATTGACCAGCACGTTCTGCTTCTTCTTTTACAGCATCAGCAGCTTGTTTTTTCGTACCAACAAACAAGATAACTGCATCGTTAGCAGCCGCATCACGCATAAAGTCGTATGCTTGATCTGCAAATTTTACAGTTTGTTGCAAGTCGATAACGTGGATACCGTTACGTTCTGTGAAGATATACTTCGCCATCTTAGGGTTCCAGCGACGAGTTTGGTGACCAAAGTGTACACCAGCCTCAAGAAGTTGTTTCATTGAAATTACTGCCATGAGTAATGTCTCCTTTTTTGTTTTTTCCTCTCCCAGATTTCAACTCGCAAAACCACCCGTAGGCAACGGCTTCACAATTCATCTGAAATGAGTATTTGCCGATTACACGACATTTATTATCATATCAAAATTTCTTCCATTTTACAAGAGGGTTTCTGCTTTTTCATGCCAAATGCACGAAGAGAATCATTCGAAATTTATAACCTTTTAAAAGGGAAAGTCCTGACTTATCTTAATCACTATAATCTTTTAAGTAGGCTCTTAATTCTCGAATCATGGCTTGGCGGCCTTTGAACCGTTCGTCGGCTAGTAAGCGTTCGTACTGCTCCTGTTTCTCTGGGCTCAGTTGAGCTTGATAGCTCTTTAGCTGGTCTCGGAGAATCACCAATTCATCCAGATATAGTTCTTTTAGGCTGAGCTTGTGACCAATCTCGCTCACTTCTTCATAAGCTTGACGATCGAGTTTGCGTTTTTGACTTTCCTGTTTACGGAGGATGTCTAGGATATGATTGCGGAACTTGGTCTTATAGTAAACATAGAGCTGATGATCTTCTTCTACTAGCTGCGGATAGCGACTCACCAACTGATAGAGCACCAACATCCCCTCTTGTTCCCAATCGCTTAATTCCCACAGGTGGACATAATATTCCCTCCGACACTTCAGCACAATTCCTCTTACCTTGCTATATAACTCCTTGAACTCCATTTCCTTCTCCTTCCTTTTACTTACCTTTTAAGGATAACATGAAGGAGAACCCTTTGGTTTTCTGGTAGCTATTCTACTCTTTTTGGTTTCTATTTCGTGCTTCTTAATACACCTAGCTATCTCTTCAGATACTTTTACATACTTTTCAGCAGATAAAGTTAAAACTAGTAGCTGTGATAAATTCAGCATTATAATTCTGTAGTGAAGCATCGATTATGAAATTCTAAAAAACGCCTGCTTACGAAATTGTTTTTTTGTAAAAGCAATTTCGTAAACAAGCGTCTACGTTTCTTATCATAAGATGAGTGTTCCCGCTAGGAAAAATCCTAGCGGTAGACCAGAGCTAGACTAAGAGTAACATTACTCCATCATCATAACACTCAACAAAATTGATAAAAATTATACTAATTCAATGATTGCCATTGGAGCAGCATCACCACGACGTGGTTCAGTTTTAAGGATACGAGTATATCCACCGTTACGTTCTGCATAACGAGGAGCTAAATCAGAGAATAATTTTTGAAGAGCAGTAGTTGAAGTATACTTTTCTGTTTCTTCATCATAGTTTTCTGATGCAATTTCGTTACGAACAAAAGCTGCTGCTTGACGACGAGCATGCAAATCACCACGTTTACCCAAAGTAATCATTTTTTCAACTGTTTTACGGATTTCTTTAGCACGAGCTTCTGTTGTCACAATTGATTCGTTGATAATCAAGTCAGTGGTCAAGTCGCGAAGCATTGCTTTACGTTGTGAGCTAGTGCGTCCTAGTTTACGGTAAGCCATGTTTTCCTCCTTTATTTATCATTTTTTAATCCAAGACCGAGATCAGCAAGTTTTACTTTCACTTCTTCAAGACTCTTACGTCCTAGATTTCTTACTTTCATCATTTCAGGTTCAGTTTTTTCTGTCAAATCAAATACAGTATTGATACCAGCACGTTTCAAACAGTTGTACGAACGAACTGACAAATCTAATTCTTCAATTGTACGATCCAACACACGATCATCTGAAACTTTTTCTGTTTCTTTCATCACATCAGTAGATTTTGCTACTTCAGTTAAGTTAGTAAACAGGTCTAAATGTTCCGTTAAAATGCGCGCAGAAAGCCCTAGAGCATCTTCTGGAATAATCGTCCCATCTGTCATGATTTCAAGAGTTAATTTATCAAAACCATCATTGCTACCAACGCGAGCTGGTTCAACTTGATAATTAACTTTTTTCACCGGCGTATAGATTGAATCTACCGCAAGCGTCCCTACTGGTGCATCATCTTTTTTATTTTCATCAGCCGGTACATAACCACGACCTGTATTTACGGTCATAATAGCTTTTAAGCTAGCACCTTCACCAATTGTAAAGAGATAATGATCAGGATTTACAATTTCAATATCACTATCTGTCAAAATATCACCGGCAGTAATTTCTGCAGGACCTTCAACATCAAGCTCAATTGTCTTTTCGTCTTCGACGTAAGATTTTACAGCAATCCCTTTGGCGTTCAAAATAATTTGCATGACGTCTTCACGGACACCTGGAACTGTATCAAATTCGTGTAGAACACCTTCGATATTGATAGATGTCACAGCAGCACCTGGTAGAGATGCAAGAAGTACACGGCGAAGTGAGTTCCCAAGCGTTGTACCATAACCACGTTCTAGTGGTTCTACTACAAATATGCCATAGTCTTTATTTTCATCAATTTTTGTTATATTTGGTTTTTCAAACTCAATCATTTAGTTACTCCCTCTTAAACGAAAAGCAGTGTAATGGTTTATGATTATACACGGCGACGTTTTGGAGGACGAGCACCATTGTGTGGCACAGGAGTCACATCACGAATAGCTGTTACTTCAAGACCAGCGGCAGCAAGAGCACGAATAGCTGACTCACGACCAGAACCTGGACCTTTAACAGTAACTTCAACTGATTTAAGACCGTGTTCTTGTGCAGACTTTGCAGCAGCTTCAGATGCCATTTGGGCAGCAAATGGTGTAGATTTACGAGAACCTTTAAATCCAAGAGCTCCGGCAGATGACCAAGCAATTGCGTTACCATGCACATCAGTAATCATAACAATAGTGTTGTTAAATGTAGCGTGAATATGAGCAATACCAGATTCGATATTTTTCTTCACACGACGTTTACGTGTTGGTTTAGCCAAGACTTTTTACCTCCTTATATTATTTTTTCTTACCAGCAATCGCAACAGCTTTACCTTTACGAGTGCGAGCGTTGTTCTTAGTGTTTTGTCCACGTACAGGAAGTCCACGACGATGACGGATTCCACGATATGAACCAATTTCCATCAAACGTTTGATGTTTAAGTTTACTTCACGACGAAGGTCACCTTCAACTTTGATAGCATCCACTTCACGACGGATAGCGTCTTCTTGATCAGATGTTAAATCTTTCACACGAATATCCTCTGAAACTCCAGCAGCTGCTAAAATTTTCTTAGATGTTGGAAGACCAATACCGTATACATAAGTCAGTGAAACAACTACACGTTTGTCATTTGGAATATCAACTCCAGCAATACGAGCCATTTTTTCTCCTTTCTATTATCCTTGACGTTGTTTGTGTTTTGGATTTGCTGGGCAAATCACCATAACACGACCATTACGACGAATAACTTTGCAGTATTCGCAAATTGGTTTGACCGATGGTCTTACTTTCATTTCTTATCCCTCCAAGTATTTCGATTATTTAAAGCGGTAAGTGATCCGTCCACGTGTCAAATCATAAGGACTCATCTCGACAGTAACACGGTCTCCCGCTAAAATACGAATATAGTTTTTACGAATTTTACCAGAAACTGTTGCTAAAATCTGATGTCCATTTTCAAGTTCAACCGTAAACATTGCATTCGGCATTGTATCAACTACTTTGCCTTCAACTTCAATCACATCGTCTTTTGCCACGCAAAAGCACCCCCTAAATTTCGATTCATTCCTCTGAGCACAGAGGTAACAATTATAAGTCAGACTAATTCATTGTATCACTACTTGTCAAATATTGCAAGTGTAAAAACGCTTTTATTTTAACTTCAACAAGACTTTTTCAATATCTTTAAATACATCATCAATCTCTTGATTTCCTTGAATATCATAAACCAAGCTTTGAGAACGATAGTGCTCAATAATTGGTACTCCTTGAGCAATATTGACATCCAAACGACGTTTTACTGTTTCAGGTTTGTCATCTTCACGTTGGTAATAATCTTCTTCATTATAATCTGCTGGTGGATTAAATACTTTATGGAAAGTTTCTCCCGTTTTTTTATGAATAATCCGTCCACTCAAGCGCTCTAGTAGACTATTCGGATCTACTTCAATATTGACAACCCCATCCAAAACAAGACCAAGGGCAGTCAATATCTTATCCAACGCATAAGCTTGCTCAATGGTGCGTGGGTAACCGTCTAACAAAAAGCCTTTTTCTTTAATATCATCTTGTGATAGTCGTTCTTTGACAATTCCATTGGTCACTTCATCAGGTACTAATTCGCCTTTGTCAATGTATGATTTAGCAAGTACACCCATTTCAGTTTGGTTTGCCATAGCTGCACGGAACATATCCCCTGTTGAGATATGCGCAACACCAAATTCCTCAACGATTTTGGCCGCTTGAGTACCCTTGCCTGCACCTGGCAAGCCCATAATCAAAAGATTCATGATCCTTCTCCTTTTTTGTTTTTAAATAAATCTATTACAAATTCTTAATAAACTTGTTTAAAAACAAAATAGAAAGAGTGGGACAGACTTCAGAAAATCTATGATTTTCGATTTGCTCTCCCACCCCGCAACATAGTTGATTCAGGATGAAAACAAAAACTCATTTTCATCATCAACCACTGCGTTCGTACTTTAACGCAAATTGCTTTTGAAAGTATAGAATATCTTTCTTTACTCTGTTTCTATTCTGTTGTATTCATAAAGCCAGTATATTTTCTCTTCAGAAGGTAACCTTCAAGCTGTTTCATTCCTTCAATACCAGTTGCAATAATAATCAGCAAACTAGTACCACCTAAAGCAACAGCATCTGTCAATCCAAACAAATCTTTTGCTAAAATCGGTAAAATCGAAATAAAGCCCAAGAAAAGTGAACCAACTGTCGCCAGGCGGCGAAGCAGCTTGGACATGTATTCTTCTGTACCTTTACCCGGACGGACACCATGAATATAGGCACCGCTCTTTTGCAAATTCTCTGCAGTTTTCTCTGGATTAATTTGTACAAATGTATAGAAAAATGTAAACAAAATAATCAAGAGTGCATACATCACAATTCCGCTTGCGGTTGTTGTTGCAAACAAGGACTGAGCCACTCGAACCCACTGTGCATTATGACCTGTAGCTGTCAAGAATTGGAAAATAGCTGCGGGTGCGGCAGTAATTGAACTTGCAAAGATAACCGGAATAACACCTGCTGGATTGACCTTCAAAGGAAGGTATGAGCTAGAAGGCGCACCTTGCGCAATCTTTGTATACTGGATTGGAATTTTGTATTCTGCTTGTTGAACGAATGTTGTAAAGTAAACAATGAGCAAAACAGCTATAATCAGAATAGTCACAAAAATGATAGATGAAGTAATACGGCTGCTTGGTACATTGACAAAGTAGTCTACATATATACTCTTAATCATTCCTGGAATTGCTGCTACGATACCTGCAAAGATAATCATAGAAACACCATTACCATAGCCTTTATCTGTGATTTGTTCCCCTAACCAAGTCACAATCATAGAACCTGTTGTCAAAAGGAAACCAATCAGCAAATAAGTTTGCCAGTTAGGCGTTGCCACCAACTTAGCACTAGACAAGGTATGGAAACCTGCTGTAATACCGATAGATTGAACAAACGCCAAGACTAAGGCAATATAGCGCGTTGCTTGATTTAACTTTCTTCGTCCAACTTCACCTTGCTTGCCCCATTCTACAAACTTAGGTAAAATATCCATTTGTAGCAATTGAACAACAATAGAGGCGGTAATATACGGACTAACTCCCAATGCAAATACTGAGAAATTTCGCAAAGCATTACCTGACACAAGGCTGAGCATGTTTAGAAATGAAAGCCCGTTAAGAGCTTCCAAGCTTTTTGCATTAACACCTGGAACAGTAATCGTCGTACCAATTCGAAATACTAATACAATAAAAATTGTAAAGAGAATTTTTGAACGAACCTGTTTGATTTTTAATGCATCTTTTAATAGTTTAAAAAACATAGGTCACCTCGCTTAGATGACTTCCACTGAACCACCTTTAGCAGTGATAGCTTCTTCGGCCGATTTAGAGAATTTAGCTGCTTTCACAGTCAATTTCTTTGTCAATTCGCCGTTACCAAGAATCTTAACACCAGATTTTTCAGCTTTTACAATCCCTGCTTCGATAAGGACAACTGGAGTTACTTCTGCCCCGTCTTCAAAAACATTCAATTGATCAAGATTTACAATTGCATATTCTTTACGATTGATGTTCAAGAAACCACGTTTTGGCATGCGACGGAACAATGGTGTTTGTCCACCTTCAAAACCAAGACGAACTTTACCACCACTACGAGCTTTTTGACCTTTTTGACCACGTCCAGCTGTTTTACCATTACCAGATGAAGTACCACGACCAACACGGTTACGGACTTTACGAGAACCTGTAGCAGGTTGTAATTCATGAAGTTTCATTATATTTTTTCTCCTCTTTTGTAAAATGCTAGCGCTTATACTGAGAAAAAGGTGTCCTCAGGATAAACTCGCCTATACATATATTTAGTTTAAGGGGCTGAGAAAATCCTCTCATCCCCTAGTTTATTTCAATTTAAAGTTTTGTTAGCAAAATGATTACTTACTTAACTTCTTCAACAGTTACCAAGTGTGATACTGCTGTAATCATACCACGAACAGCAGCATTATCTTCCTTGATAACTGAGCTATTTAATTTGCCAAGTCCAAGTGCTACAACAGTTTTACGTTGTGACGGAATGCGTCCGATTGGAGACTTTATCAAAGTAATTTTAATTTGAGCCATGTGAATCTCCTTTCTTATGCTAAGTCAGAAACTGAAATACCACGAAGGGCAGCAACTTCTTCAGCGCGTTTTAATTGTTTCAAACCTTCAATAGTTGCACGAACGATGTTGATTGGAGTGTTAGAACCAAGTGATTTAGATGTTACATCTGCTACACCTGCCAATTCAATGACGGCACGAACAGCACCACCAGCAGCTACTCCAGCACCTTCTACAGCTGGTTTCAACAAGACACGAGCTCCACCAAATTCAGATGTTACTTCGTGAGGAATTGTTGTGCCAACCATTGGTACCTCAATTAGGTTTTTCTTTGCATCTTCAACGGCTTTGCGAATTGCTTCTGGTACTTCTTGAGCTTTACCAGTACCAAAGCCAACACGACCATTACGGTCACCAACAACTACAAGAGCTGCAAAACGAAGACGACGTCCACCTTTAACAACTTTTGTAACACGGTTAATCGCAACTACGCGTTCTTCAAGTTCAACTGCATTGTCTTTAAATGCCATTTTTTAGTGTCCTCCCTATTAGAATTTCAATCCGTTTTCACGAGCTGCATCAGCCAAAGCTTTTACACGTCCGTGATATAGATATCCACCGCGGTCAAACACCACTTCAGTAATACCTTTAGCAACTGCACGTTCAGCAACAAGTTTGCCGACAACAACGGCTTGTTCAGTTTTAGTTCCTTTTGAAACTTCTTTGTCAAGAGTTGAAGCGCTTGCGAGCGTTACACCCGCTACGTCATCAATTACTTGAGCGTAGATGCCTGTATTAGAACGGAATACGTTCAAACGTGGGCGATCAGCAGTTCCAGAGAGTTTTCCGCGAACGCGACGATGGCGTTTTTGGCGGACTTTATTTTTATCTGGTTTCGAAATCACAATTTTCACCTCTTAATTTTATTGTATGCCTAAGCACAAAGTTGGAAATAAATATCTTGGTTGAAAAACAACCTTATAACATTATTTACCAGTTTTACCTTCTTTACGGCGAACGAATTCACCAACGTAGCGGATACCTTTCCCTTTATATGGTTCAGGAGCACGCAAGCTACGGATATAAGCAGCAGTTTGTCCAACTACTTCTTTTGAGATTCCGTTCACAACAATAGTCGTTGGATTTGGAAGTTCAAAAGTAATACCTTCAGGAGCTTCCACTTCATCTGGATGAGATTTACCAACTGAAAGTACCAATTTTTTACCTTGAAGTTGAGCACGGTATCCAACCCCACGCATTTCAAGTTCTTTCTTGAATCCTTCTGATACACCATGAACCATGTTGTTCAAAAGAGCACGAGTTGTTCCGTGGATTGTTTTCATTTCTTTTGTATCGTTTGGACGGTGAAGAGTTACTTCTGTTCCTTCCACACGAATATCAATATCTTTAGAGAACGTGCGAGTGAGTTCTCCTTTAGGTCCTTTTACAGTTACGACATTATCTTTGTTTGTCAATTCGACACCCGCAGGCAATGCAATAACTTTATTACCAATACGTGACATTTTTTGTTTTCTCCTGTTAAATTGTCAAGTCGTCCGAGGACGGCCAGTTTTCACGGGGGAACTATCATAGCAGTTTGTATGATAGTTCTAACGTTTTATTCAAATATATCATTCAAATCAGTTTTGCTAATCTGAACACGAGCTACGGCCTGTGTGAAAAAGATAAATCTATCTTGAATGCGGGCATTCATCGCTAGATTTTCTATTTTCACTTTGTCCGTCACGCTCTTTGTATCATGCAATTACCAAACATAGGCGATTACTTCCCCACCAACATTCTTTTGGCGTGCTTCTTTGTCAGTCAACAAGCCTTCAGATGTTGAGATAATCGCAATTCCAAGTCCATTCAAGACTTTTGGAAGATCTTCACATTTTTTGTAAACACGAAGTCCTGGTGTTGAAACACGTTTCAAACCAGTGATAACTTTTTCACCGTTTTGACCGTATTTAAGGAATACACGAATAACACCTTGTTTGTCATCTTCAATGTACTCGACGTTCTTCACAAAACCTTCGCGTTTAAGGATTTCAGCAATCCCTTTTTTGATATTTGATGCAGGTACTTCTAGCACTTCATGTTTTGCTTGATTCGCATTACGAATACGTGTCAAAAAGTCTGCAATTGGGTCAGTCATAACCATTTTGTTTTTCTCCTCTTACTAGTAGTTTGATAATTCACTTGCTAGTTAATGATTGAGCTAGGCTCAGAATATTATTTTATTTATAAATTCCATTTTCTAAGTGAGCCTAGGCATTCGCTCGCAAGCATAACTTGGGTTAGGCAAGAGCGAATAACGACGACTCACGGCGAAAATGGAAGCTATAATTACCAAGAAGCTTTGGTAACGCCTGGAATTTGTCCTTTGTATGCTAACTCGCGGAAGCAAACACGGCAAAGTTTAAACTTGCGGTAAACTGAATGTGGACGACCACAACGTTCGCAACGAGTGTAAGCTTGCGTAGAGAACTTCGCAGGGCGTTTGTTCTTAGCAATCATTGATTTTTTAGCCAATTTATTTACCTCCTAGATTATTTTGCAAAAGGCATTCCAAGGCCTGTAAGCAATTCACGTGATTCTTCATCCGTGTTAGCAGTTGTTACAATAACAATGTCAAGACCACGAGTCTTGTCAACATCATCAAAGTTGATTTCTGGGAAAATCAATTGTTCTTTCACACCAAGTGTGTAGTTTCCGCGTCCATCAAATGATTTTGTTGGAACACCGTGGAAGTCACGAACACGTGGAAGTGATACAGTAACCAATTTATCCAAGAATTCATACATGCGTTCGCCGCGAAGAGTTACCTTAGCACCAATCGCTACACCTTCACGAAGACGGAAGCCGGCGATAGATTTTTTAGCTTTAGTGATAAGTGGTTTTTGACCTGAGATAAGAGCAAGCTCTTCAGCAGCTTTTTCAAGATTTTTAGCGTTTGATACAGCATCTCCAACACCCATGTTCAAAACGATTTTATCCACTTTTGGCACAGCCATAACAGATGAGTAGTTAAACTTTTCAGTCAAAGCAGGAACTACTTCATTAAGATATTTTTCTTTTAAACGATTAGCCATTATACTTCTCCTTTCCTTCGTGATTAGTCAAGCACTTCGCCTGATTTTTTATTGTAACGAACTTTTTTGCCGTCTACAAACTTGTAGCCAACACGCCCTGCAACACCATTTTTGTCCAACACTTGAACGTTAGATACATGGATTGGTGCTTCTTTTTCTACGATAGCACCTTGAGGGTTTTCGTTATTCGGTTTTTGGTGTTTCTTGATGATATTTACACCTTCAACAACAACTTTATTTACTTTTGGAAGTGCGGCAACGACTTTAGCTTCAACGCCTTTGTCTTTACCAGCAATCACGCGAACTTTATCGCCAGTTTTTACAAACATTGGTTTCTCCTTTGATTTCTTACGCCCTGATGGGCACCCTATCTATCAAAGATAGGGGACTTAGTTTGTTTTTGATTAAAGTACTTCTGGAGCAAGTGAGACGATCTTCATAAATCCACCTTCACGCAATTCGCGTGCTACTGGACCAAAGATACGTGTCCCGCGAGGTGTTTTATCATCACGGATAATCACTGCAGCATTTTCGTCAAATTTGATGTATGAACCATCTTTGCGACGAGCACCTGATTTAGTACGAACGATAACCGCTTTTACAACGTCACCTTTTTTAACCGCACCACCAGGAGTAGCTTGTTTTACAGATGCAACGATGACATCGCCAATGCTAGCGAATTTACGCTTTGAACCACCAAGAACTTTGATTGTCAAGATTTCGCGGGCACCGCTGTTGTCAGCAACTTTCAAACGAGTTTCTGTTTGAATCATTTAAGTTTTCTCCTTTCTGGTTTGATTAGATAATAACTGCTTCTTCTACAACTTCTACAAGACGGAAGCGTTTTGTAGCTGAAAGCGGACGAGTTTCCATGATACGAACAATATCGCCTTCTTTAGCGATGTTATTTTCATCATGCGCTTTGTATTTTTTAGAGTAGTTAATACGCTTACCATAGACTGGGTGGTTACGTTTTGTTTCAACTACAACTGTGATTGTTTTATCCATCTTGTCAGAAACGACGCGTCCAACAAGCGTTTTACGTTGATTACGTTCCATTTTAGAATTTCTCCTTTCCCAAGTCTATTATTTCATTTCTGATTGAACAGTTTTGATACGAGCGATTTGCTTTTTCACTTCTTTCAAGCGTGCAGTTTGTTCTAATTGACCTGTTGCTGCTTGGAAACGAAGTTCAAACAATTCTTTCTTCAATTCTCTTTCACGCTTCGCGAGTTCTTCTTGAGAAAGACCACGAAGTTCTTTAACAAATTCTTTTACTTCATTAAGTTTCATGCCTTCTCCTTATTCTGCTTCACGTTTTACGAATTTTGTTTTAACCGGTAATTTGTGGCTTGCAAGACGAAGCGCTTCGCGAGCAACTTCCTCAGGCACACCACCGATTTCAAACATCACTTTACCACGTTTAACTGGTGCAACCCAACCTTCTGGAGCACCTTTCCCAGATCCCATACGAACCCCGATAGCTTTGGCAGTGTATGATTTGTGTGGGAAGATTTTAATCCAAACCTTACCACCACGTTTCATGTAACGCGTCATAGCGATACGAGCAGCTTCGATTTGGCGGTTTGTGATCCAATGGCTAGTAGTTGCTTGAAGACCATATTCTCCAAATGCCACTTCCTTACCACCTTTAGCTTCACCGCGCATTTTACCACGAAATTCGCGACGGTGTTTAACACGTTTAGGTACTAACATTGGTTATTTACCTCCTTTAGTGTTTTTACGAGCTGGAAGAACTTCTCCGCGGTAAATCCAGACTTTAACACCAAGTTTACCGTAAGTAGTATCTGCTTCTTCCCAAGCGTAATCAATATCTGCACGAAGCGTATGAAGCGGAACAGTTCCTTCAGAATACCCTTCACTACGAGCAATATCAGCACCGTTCAAGCGGCCAGATACTTGAGTTTTAATTCCTTTAGCTCCCGCACGCATGGTACGTTGAATTGCTTGTTTTTGAGCACGACGGAAAGCAACACGTTGTTCTAATTGGCGAGCAATTCCTTCACCAACAAGATGAGCATCCAAATCTGGTGATTTGATTTCAATGATGTTGATGTGGACTTGTTTACCAGTCAATTTGTTAAGTTTTGCACGAAGTGCATCAACGTTTGCTCCACCTTTACCGATAACCATACCTGGTTTAGCAGTGTGAAGAGAAACGTTTACTTTATTTACTGCGCGTTCGATTTCAATAGTTGAAACAGCTGCGTCAGCTAATTCTTTTTGAACGAATTTACGGATTGCAAGATCTTCATGAAGGTAATCCGCGTATTCTTTTTCAGCATACCATTTGGCATCCCAGTCACGGATGATACCGACACGCATACCTATTGGATGTACTTTTTGACCCACGATTTTACCTCCTTATTTTTCTGCAACGACCACTGTGATGTGGCTAGTGCGTTTGTTGATTGGTGAAGCTGAACCTTTTGCGCGTGGACGGAAACGTTTCATTGTTGGCCCTTCGTTTGCGTAAGCTTCAGATACTACCAAGTTTGCTTTTTCCAAACCAAAGTTGTTTTCTGCATTAGCGATTGCTGAGTTCAACACTTTTTCGATAATGCCAGCAGCTTTGTTTGGAGTGAATTTCAAGATTGCGATTGCGTCAGCGACGTCTTTCCCGCGGATATTGTCAAGAACTAGACGAGATTTACGAGGTGAAACGCGCACTGTACGAGCCATTGCTTTAGCTGAAGTAATTTCTGCCATGTTTTTCTCCTCTCTTATCTACGTGTCTTCTTGTCGTCAGCAGCGTGACCTTTGTAAGTACGAGTTGGTGCAAATTCACCAAGTTTGTGTCCTACCATGTCTTCTTGGATGTAAACAGGAACATGTTTACGTCCATCATAAACTGCAATTGTATATCCGATGAAACTTGGGAAAATCGTTGAACGACGTGACCAAGTTTTGATGACTTTTTTCTTTTCGTCATTAGCTTGAGCTTCAACTTTTTTCATCAAATGCTCATCGACGAAAGGTCCTTTTTTAAGACTGCGTCCCATTTTTATGTTTTCTCCTTTAAAATATGTACCACAACGGCTTGCACTGACAATCAGCGCTACCGAGCTGGCGGAATTTTGCGAGTTAGCTCGTTAATTATAAGTATGTAACAACTCACGAGGGGCAGTGGTTGATTGCTAGTTAGCTATAGCTACAAGCCTTGCTACACATCTAATCAACTTTGCCAAGGTTTCGCAACGAAGTTTGGTAGCTAAACCGCCAAACTTCTGCTCAGCCGCCTATTTCTCGTTGCGACGACGAATAATAAGTTTGTCGGATTTCGCTTTCTTGTTACGAGTTTTAAGTCCAAGAGCAGGTTTGCCCCATGGAGTAGATGGTGCTTTACGACCAACTGGTGCTTTACCTTCACCACCACCGTGTGGGTGATCGTTCGGGTTCATTACAGAACCGCGGACTGTTGGGCGGATGCCTTTCCAGCGGCTGCGTCCAGCCTTACCAAGGTTAACCAATCCATGTTGTTCATTTCCAACAACACCGACAGTTGCACGGCAAGTTCCAAGAATCATGCGAACTTCGCCTGATTGCAAACGAACAAGAACATATTTACCTTCTTGTCCCAATACTTGGGCAGAAGCTCCAGCAGCACGTACCAATTCACCACCATGTCCTGGTTTCAATTCAATATTATGAATCAATGTACCAACTGGGATATTAGCAAGTGGAAGAGCATTTCCGACTTTAATATCCGCTTCTGGTCCAGAAACGATGCGTTGACCAACTTCAAGACCTTTAGGAGCGATGATGTAAGCTTTCACACCGTCAGTGTAATGTACAAGAGCGATGTTTGCCGAACGATTTGGATCGTATTCAATTGTTTTAACAACTGCTTCAACACCGTCTTTGTTACGTTTGAAGTCAATCAAACGGTAATGGCGTTTGTGTCCACCACCTTGGTGACGAACCGTGATACGACCGTTGTTGTTACGACCAGCTTTGTTGTTCAAAGAAACAAGCAAAGTTTTTTCTGGAGTGCTCGTTGTGATTTCAGCGAAATCCAAAGAAGTCATATTACGGCGACCATTTGTAGTTGGTTTATAAACTCTGATTCCCACGATATTTCCTCCTTAGATTATTCTGCTTCAGCACCGAACAACTCGATTGCTTTAGAATCAGCTGTAAGAGTGATGATAGCTTTTTTAGTTTTGTTTGTAAAGCCAGTATAACGCCCTACACGTTTTGCTTTTGGTTTTACATTGATTGTGTTCACATTTGCAACTTTCACTCCGTCAAAAGCAGCTTCAACCGCTTGTTTGATCAAAAGTTTATGAGCACGAGTGTCCACTTCAAATACGTATTTGCCTTCTTCAAGAAGAGCCATTGTGCTTTCTGTGATGATAGGCTTTTTGATTACGTCATACAAATTCATTATGCAAGAACCTCCTCGATTGTAGAGATAGCTTCTTTAGTAACAAGAAGTTTGTCGCTATTTACGATATCAAGAACACTTGCAGTTGTTGCTGTTGCAACTTTCACATTTGGAAGGTTACGAGCTGAAAGTGCAGCAAATTCGTTTCCTTCTTCGAGAATTACAAGTACTTTTGTATCAAGGCTAAGCGCAGCAAGTACTTTTGCAAACTCAGCAGTCTTTGGAGCTGTAAATGAAAGGCTGTCTACAGCTACGAATTTGTCCTCAGCAACTTTTTCAGAATAAACTGATTTAAGTGCCAATCTACGAACTTTTTGTGGAAGTTTGTAGGCGTATGAACGAGGAGTTGGACCAAATACGGTACCACCACCACGCCATTGTGGAGAGCGAATAGAACCTTGACGCGCACGTCCAGTTCCTTTTTGACGCCATGGTTTGCGTCCGCCACCTGATACTGCAGAGCGGTTTTTAACAGCGTGAGTTCCTTGACGAAGGCTTGCACGTTGACTGATAACAACGTCAAAGACAACTGATTCATTTGGCTCAATACCAAATACTGCATCGTTAAGAACTACTTCACCAGCTTCTTTACCAGTTTGGTCAAATAATTTTACGTTTGCCATTGTGACTGATTTCCCCTTTCTTTATTATTTACCAGCTTTAACTGCTGACTTGATAGTGATAAGAGATTTCTTAGCACCAGGCACGTTACCTTTGATGAGGATAACGTTTTTCTCTGGAACAACTTGTGCGATTTCAAGGTTTTGAATCGTTACACGGTTGCCACCCATGCGTCCTGCCAAGTGTTTGTTTTTGAAAACACGGTTAGGCGCAACTGGTCCCATAGAACCAGGACGACGGTGATAACGAGAACCGTGAGCCATTGGACCACGTGATTGACCGTGGCGTTTGATAACACCTTGGAAACCTTTACCTTTTGAAGTTCCTGTTACATCAACAACATCGCCAGCTTCGAATGTATCCACTGTGATTTCTGCACCGACCTCTAAGCCTTCAATGTTTTTGAATTCACGAATGAAGCGCTTAGGAGCCGTGTTAGCTTTCGCTACATGTCCTTTAGCAGGTTTGTTGCTCAATACATCACGAAGGTCGTCAAAACCGACTTGAACAGCGTTATAACCATCTGTTTCAACTGTCTTTACTTGAAGAACCACGTTTGGTGTTGCTTCAACAACAGTTACAGGGATCAATTCGCCAGCTTCAGTGAAGATTTGAGTCATTCCCACTTTTTTCCCTAAGATTCCTTTTGTCATGAGAAAATGTTTCCTTTTCTATATTTTTTCAAAAAGTTTTTAACGAGCGTTTTTTATGCTCAAGATTAAGATATTAAGGGCGTTAAGAGAGTCTGGCAAAAATAGGAAACTGACGCAGTGTTCGACGAACACTAGGAAGTTCATCTTTTTTGCAGAGCTCTTAGCCCGTATTCAGTTAAGCCCGAATACTTTTACCTTGCATCTGATTATAGTTTGATTTCTACGTTCACACCACTTGGAAGATCCAACTTCATCAAAGCATCAACTGTTTTTTGAGTTGGGTTGATGATATCAATCAAACGTTTGTGTGTACGCATTTCAAATTGTTCGCGAGAATCTTTGTATTTGTGAGTCGCGCGAATGATTGTGTAGAGGCTACGTTCAGTCGGAAGTGGGATTGGTCCTGCAACTTCTGCACCTGTACGAGTAGCAGTTTCTACGATTTTTGCAGCCGCTGTATCAAGTGTACGATGTTCGTATGCTTTCAAACGGATACGGATTTTTTTGTTTGCCATCTTTTTCTCCTTTTCGTCTATTTAAGATAATAGGCTAGCTCCACAAGAAAACCGAGACGCCATTGCGTGGCAATGCAACCGAGCGTGTCGCAACCTCTTGTATCAAAGCTACAGACTGTTTTTCACAGCACCATAATAGAATAACACAAAGATTCAATGATTGCAAGGGATTTGAGAATTTTTTTGAGATTTTTTTGACAAAAAGAGACTTCGCAAGACAAAAAACGAATTTAGCTCAGCGAATAGTTAAAAAAACAGAGAAAACTTGCTAATTTCTCTGGTTCATGTTTTCTAAATAATGAGTATTGAATATTATTTTTTGTCTTGCTTTATTGGTACTATATACCCCAAGCAACAATCGCTCCGTAGATAGTGGATAACAGTCTATTTGCTGCGTAAAGCAAGTCTCCTTTTCCCATAATCGCAACAATCAATAATGTTAAAACTGCAATTCTCGCTAAGAAAGGAGGTAAGACAACTGATTTGCTAACATATAGAGTTCCAAGAATAGCTAACATTAACAGACAGAATAACGTTATCTTACTTGGGATGAAATGATAACAGTAAATCAGAAGAACAGCCGCTAGACCACCTATCAAAGTTGCTAAAATCCGATGATATCCACTCTTTTTGCTGGTCAGACCCTCTTCCTGTACACACAGCAAAGCCGAAAAAGAAGCTGGTAAAATACCTAAAAAAGGAATGAGCCAGGCACTTACAATACAAAACATAACTGAGACAACGATTTTAAAATCGAGTGAATTTAATTTCATTTTTATCTCTTTGATTATTTGTTCTAATTGTAACACTAAACCAATCAATCGCAAAGAACATTTCCCAAACAAAAACACCACTAACATGATGTAGTGGCATTTGGGAGATTATGAAAAAGAAAAGTTTTAGGATAAATATAGAATAACTTTTCAACCTTAAAACTAGCTTAACGTAACTTTATTTTTTAAAATAGAGATTTTTAACCTTAAAAGTATTCCCCGATTGACAGACCAATATATCTGCAAGGTCTTGATAAGGTCTATAATAACGCTCGTATTGCTCACGACGTGCTTGGTGCGTTCTCTCAATCCACTCAGGCTGCCGATTGCGTACTGCTACATCACGAGATAAGCGACGCTCTAATTCCGTTGCTGCATCGGTGTAAAAACAAATAGACAAATCAAACAGCTCTTTCGGCAGAAAAGCAACTGACATGCCTTCCACAATTAGAATTGGTTTTTCCGCTGAAAGTCGCTGACTTGGTGCCCAAGGCTGGTCAATCGTCACTATATCGCAGCCAGATTGCAAAGCTCTTATATCACGTTCCAAGCTCTTCAATTCATGAGCCACTGGAAGACAGGCTGTCACTTTTTGCTCAGGAAATTCTTTAACCGCCAGCAAGTCACGATATTCCCCGTCTATTATATAAAGATCAGCCACAAGCAGATTAACTCGCTCTCGCCCCAGACTTTCTACTAAACGTTTGGCAAAAGTAGATTTTCCAGAAGCACCGTGTCCGTAAATCGCAAGAGTATGTTTTTTCCCATCCAGCAAATAATTCTTGACTACTTCTACTAACGACTTCTCACCGTGATTCATCTAGAAATTCCTCTTTGAATGATTGTAACCATAGCGCTCGATGAAATCTTCACGAAATTCAAGCAAATTGTCATCTAGAATAGCTTGGCGGACATTTTTCATCAGATTGATGAGGAAATAGAGATTATGATAGCTGGTTAGGCGGAGTCCAAAGGTTTCATCAGCTTTGAGCAAATGACGAAGATAAGCGCGCGTATAGTTTTTGCAGGTGTAGCAATCACAGTTATGATCGAGCGGTGTGAAATCCTCTGCAAATTGAGCATTTTTCACGACCAAACGCCCCTCACTGGTCATGCAGGTACCATTTCTGGCAATTCGTGTTGGTAGCACGCAGTCAAACATATCCACACCACGTATTACCCCGTCAATCAGACTGTCTGGCGCTCCAACTCCCATGAGATAGCGAGGCTTGTTTTCAGGCAGCATCGGAGTTGTAAAGTCCAATACGGCATTCATCTCTTCATGAGATTCACCTACAGCTAAACCACCAATAGAATATCCTGGAAAATCCATACTAACCAAATCATGGGCTGACTGGCGGCGCAAATCTTCAAAACCAGCACCCTGCACAATCCCAAAGAGACCCTGGTCATGCGGACGGCGATGCGCTTTGAGTCCACGCTCTGCCCAGCGGCTGGTCCGCTCAATGGATTTCTTGACATAATCGTACGGTTGATAGAACTGCGGGCATTCATCAAAGGACATCATGATGTCACTGCCTAGATTGTTTTGAATAGAAATGGCCTTTTCTGGGGAGAGAAACATTTTTGCGCCGTTCAGGTGATTCTTGAAGGTCACCCCTTCTTCGGTGATGTTACGGCTGTCTGCCAAGGAATAAACTTGAAAACCACCGCTGTCTGTCAGAATAGCCTGATCCCAGTTCATAAATTTATGAAGTCCACCAGCACGCGCAATCAGCTCATCACCCGGCCGCAACCAGAGATGGTAGGTATTGGATAAAATAATCCCTGAACCCATTTCTTTGAGTTCTTCTGGCGACTGGGTCTTGACGGTCGCCTGGGTTCCAACCGGCATAAACATGGGAGTTGGAAAAGTGCCATGCGGCGTGATAATTTCTCCCAAACGAGCACCTGTATGCTTCTCTTTTTTAATCAAACGATATTGAATCGGTGAATCTGACATTTTTACCTCCGATACTGGGAAAAACAGTCCCAGACCTTCATTTTACAGTGTGTGAATTCATTTGACTCACAACATCCTGTATGATTTTATCAAAAAAAGGAAGAAAGATAAAGTAGATAAAAACTTTTCTTTCTCTTAGAAGAATATGGTATAATATTTTTCAATATAGGAGGCAAATATGAACTTAAGTGAATTGCGAGCAGAAGCTCGTCGTATCCAACGCCAAACCAAGGGAATCTACGCACTCTTTTTAGTGCCAATTGTGACTGCGATTGTTTCCGTTGTTTACAATTATTCTTCAGACACCTTGTCCAATAATATCTTACAATATGGCATCCAAAATACGGTTGTCCACGGGATCAATCGCTCATTGTTCCCAGTAGCGATTAGTTTTATCGTATCTTTCTTTTTAACTGCTGCCTTTTGGACCTTACTGGAAGTCATTCGTGGAAAACGACAAGAGGTGCATTTTTCAGATTCCATTCGGACTTTTGACAGTAAAATAATCGGTCCTGTTTTCATGACGCTTTTGCTCAAACGCGTATTGCTATTTCTGTGGAATATTTTCGTCTGGATTGGGAGCGGCATGATGATTCTTGCTAGTTTTAGTATCATTAAACTCCTCCCCAATTCTCAAGATATCTCACAAAACGTTGCGCTTCAAACAACTATTGGAACTTTATTGCTCTATATTCTTATCGGTTTTCTCTTGATGATTATAGGCGTTCTGATTGCACTCCCTCAGTACTATGCCTATTCTCAAGTGGAATTTATCCTCTTTGACAGCTTGGAAAACAATAGCTACGATGGCGCCTTTAAAGTAATCCGTGCGAGTCGTCAGATGATGAAAGGTTACAAGGGAAAGAGATTTGTTCTTGATTTAACCTTTATCGGTTGGTACTTGCTAAGTGCCCTTACTTTTGGAATTGCTTCTATTTATGTTTATCCCTACGTTTATACAGCTCAGACTCTTTTCTATGAAGCTGTCAGAAAGGAAAAAGAACAAATTCCGATTTTTTCTTAATTTTTCTAACTCTGAAAAATAAAATTAACCTCACAAAGACTTGGACAGTTGTTCAGGTCTTTTAAGTTCATTCTATTTTTATCTCGCACAATCACTCAACTAACGCGCAGTATCATAAACTCTACACAAAAAAGCCACCAATTGGGTGACTTTATTAGGGAGATTATTATGAAAAAGTTTAGGATTTCTATCAAACAAAGTTAGGAGGTCTTCATTTGATAAATATAGTATAACCAAGTTAGCTTAAACCAAACTTAATTTTTTAGAACAAATTGATTTTTTTAGAAATTTCTTGAAAGGCATCTTTCAGCGAATCTTGATCTGTAAAAGTTGCTACTTCCCAACCTAAGAAATCACATTCTTTCCACCAACGTTTCATGTCAGCTGGACTGAAATCTACTTTCTTGCTCCTTGTTTGATGGCGGCGAACCGCTTCTTCAAAAGTCAAATCATAATAGTAAGACAGAACTTTTGGATAAAAGAGGTCACGCAGTTCTTCTAGCATTTGCCTGTAAATGTCTGTTTCATAAAATCCTTCAACGATAACCAACAAATCTCGCTCATAGCCATAACGGGCAATGGTTGCCGTCAAAGAGATTGACAAATTGTCCGGCCCGACTTTTTCTTTTAGCATGTCACGGCAAACGACATCTTGAGAAATGACAAGTGTCCTTCGTCCATAATACTCTTGCAATTTCTTTGCCAGACTCGTTTTTCCTGAACCAGAATTACCTCTGATATCACCAACGTTGGAATTTACCCTCCTAAAATCAGACGGGTATGCTCCTGCTTGATACAGCGGTTCATGACAATATCATCGTGCCCAACTGCACGAAGGATTTGCTCGGCTTCTTCATTTTCCAAGCCCAATTGTGCCCAGAAAATCTTAGCATTCACTTGCAGAAAATCACGCGCCACATCTGGCAAAAACTCACTGCGACGGTAGACATCAACAATATCCACCGAAAAAGGAATGTCCTTGAGACTGGCATAGACGGTTTCTCCTAAAATCTGACCGCCGGCTGCTCGCGGATTGACCGGAATAATCCGATAGCCCCGTTCTTGCATCTCCTTGGATACACGGTGGCTGGTTGCCTCTTCGCGATCTGACAAACCAACAACTGCAATCACCTTGCTGTTTTCTAAATAATGTTTGACAATTCCATCGCTGGGATTTTTGAAATGATAGGTCATAAAATTTTCTCCGTAATTTTTATGTATTGTGAGTCATGCTGATCCTTTTGAATCCGAAACACAGTTATAACCATTAAGAAGCCGAACGACACAAGAACCTCTCGTTGTCCTTATGAACTTAGCACCTTGTTTTTACTTTGCTTCATACCAGGTCTTACCCGCACTTTCGTCCGCTTTCAAGGGAACAGAAAGTTCAATGGCAGATTCCATGATGTCTTTGACCAGCGCTTTGATAGCGGTCAGTTCGTTTTCGGGCACTTCTAGCACAATTTCATCATGAACTTGCAGCAACATTCTGGTTTTAAAATTCCCATCTATCAGAGCTTGGTCCAGTCGAATCATTGCAATTTTGAGAATATCTGCAGCCGATCCTTGAATCGGTGAGTTGATAGCTGTCCGTTCTGCAAATCCTCGGACATTGAAGTTACGAGAATTAATATCCGGGATCTCCCGACGACGGTGAAAGAGAGTTTCTACATAGCCTTTATCTCGAGCCTCTCGTACCACATTTTCCATATAATTCTTAATTCCAGGATAGCGCTCAAAATAAGTATCAATATAGGACTTCGCTTCCTTACGGCTAATCCCCAGATTGTTGGCAAGTCCAAAGTCAGAAATTCCGTAAACAACACCAAAGTTGACAGCTTTGGCATTGCGGCGGTCATTTGGTGTCACATCTTCTGGTCTTTCGATATTAAAAACCCGCATGGCTGTTGAAGTGTGAATATCTGCCCCATGTCTGAATGCCTCAATCAGATGCTCATCACCTGAAATATGCGCCAAAACCCGCAGCTCAATTTGCGAATAATCAGAGCTAAGTAAGACACTATTCTCCCACTCTGGCACAAAAGCTTTCCGAATCAAGCGACCTTGCTCTAGGCGGATTGGGATATTTTGCAGATTAGGGTCAACACTTGATAGGCGTCCTGTCTGAGTCAAATCTTGAAGATAGCGAGTGTGAATCTTTCCGTCTGCTAGAATCCAGTCCTGTAGTCCCGTGACATAGGTTGATTGAATCTTAGCAATTTGCCGATAGTCCAGAATTTTTTCCACAATTGGCGCGATTGGTGCCAAACGTTCCAATACATCTACTGCCGTAGAATAGCCCGTTTTGGTTTTCTTAGTAAAAGACGTTGGCAAACCTAATTTTTCGAAGAGAATGCCCCCCAACTGTTTAGGTGAGTTAATGTTAAACTCCTCGCCAGCAAGCTCATAGATGTCCTGCGTTAGTTGGGTAAGAAGCACCTCATTTTCAGCCTGCATGGTTTGCAATGTTTCGCGCTTTACCTTGATACCAGCAATTTCCATTTTAGCTAGTACAAAGGCTAAAGGTTGCTCCATTTCGTACAGCAGATTAAGCTGGTCATGCTGGCGCAGCAAGTCTGTCATAGGCTTTTCCGTTTCAACGAGAACTGTGACTTTTCTGGCTAAATGGCTCAATAAAATAGCTTTTTCAGGCAGTGCCCGCTTAGCGCCTTTCCCATAAACCGCCTCATCTTCGGCGAGTTTGGTCTTGCCATAAAGACCAGCAATTGTTGCGATTTCGTTGTTATCAACGGTTGAAAGAAGGTACTTAGCTAAACGGCTATCAAATGCAGGTCGCGAAAGCTCAATGCCTAAGCGACTGAGCAAGACCTTGGAGCGTTTAAAATCATAAACCTTGAGGGCTGTGTTTTCCAAAAATTCTTTGAAAGCTGGTTGATGCAAGAGGTTGATGTCCTGACTGGCATAAATCTGCTGTGCATTTCCCCACGCAAAGCCCACCATCTCGTCTATGTGGTAATTGTCCCCCAACATTTCAAAGTAGAAAAAATCATCTTTACTGAGCATTTCTGGACGGACTTCCGTCACTTCCTCAAAAGCAATGTCAGCCGCCTCTTCTGGCTCTACTTCCGCTTCCAGCGCTTGCTTAAATTGTTTAAAGCCCATTTCATCATAGAATCTACCTAGTTGTTTAATATCTGATCCTCGATAGAGAATATCTTCTAAACCGATTTCAATCGGAGCTTGAGTGTCAATGGTGGCAAGTGTTCTAGATAAGAAAGCAATGTCCTTGTCATTGATGAGATTTTCCTTCATCTTAGACTGCTTCATTTGGTCAATGTTGTCATAAATGCCTTCCAGAGAGCCATATTCCAAGAGGAGCTTGAGTCCCGTTTTCTCACCGATTTTCGTCACACCAGGGATATTGTCCGAAGAATCCCCCATGAGAGCTTTAAGGTCAATAAATTGTGTGGGTGTAATTCCCATTTTTTCCATGAGGTAGGCTGGTGTGAATTCCTCAAACTCAGCCACACCTTTTTTAGAAATTTCCACAATAGTATTATCATCGGTCAGCTGGATTAGATCCTTGTCTCCGCTCACGATTGTCACATCGTAGGGTACAGGCGTGTTTTCAGCCATTTTATCCAGAGTTCCAATAATATCATCAGCTTCATACTGATCCAAGTCGTAATAACGAATACCTAACTTATCCAGCATTTCTCGGATAAAAGGAAGCTGCTCACGAAATTCCTCCGGCGTTTTAGCTCGACCACCTTTGTAATCAGCATACATCTCTGTCCGAAAGGTGGTCTTCCCCGCATCAAATGCCACCAAGATATGAGTCGGCTGTACACGTTCTATCAAGTGATTCAACATAAGATGAAAGCCGTAAATGGCATTAGTGTGAAGCCCAGACGGACTCTTAAAACGGTCAATTTGATTATACAGTGCAAAAAAAGCACGAAAAGCAACGGACGAGCCGTCAATCAATAGTAATTTATTCTTATTTTCCATAGACTTATTATACCATGAAACCAAAGAAATTTTCTGATTAAGGATAATGACCGCACGCAAAAGACTTAAGAAAAATTTCTTAATCCCTTATATATTTTGATACAACAATTTCTCCAAATGTTTCACCGCATCTGCAAAGTGATCCACTACATACGTCGCCGCTTTTTGGACATCCTTCGGAGCATATGCCATGCAGTAGGAAATATCGGATTTTTCAAAGATTGCAAACTAACTAATAAAAATAAAGAATGAGATAACCCGAAATGTTCATTTTTCTAGTCTATCTCACTTTCATTTTATAAATCTAATACAAGTGAAAAACTGCTACCTTGTCCATACTCACTTTGCACGAAAATATCACCACCCAATTGGCGTGCCAATTCACGTGCAATATAGAGCCCTAGACCGTGCCCGCCAGTTTTCATATTGCGAGAAGATTCTACCCGATAAAGTCGTTTAAATATTTTCTCCAAATCCTCTGACTTAATGCCCTGACCTTCATCTGCCACCGTTAAAGTCAAGCGCTTATTGTCAACCGCCGCATCAATAGTAAGCTTAGTGCCTGCTTCTGAATACTTAAAAGCATTGCTGACCAGATTGAGAATAATCCGTGACAGCTTATCATAATGACTCACGATTTTTGCTGATTCTGGCTGCACCGAAATCTGAATATCTCGGTCTTCTTTATCAATCACCAATTGGAACTCCGACATAATATCAATCAAAAGCTTATCAAGGAAAATTTCTTCTTTTTCAAGCGGTACATCTGGCTGATTCATCGTATTCAGAGTGATAAAACTTAGCTCCTCGACCAGCTTATTCAACCGATCGGTCTGCCGACTGATGGTTTTGAGATAATACTGCTGCTCATCTGCCGCAATCACACCGTCTAGCATTCCTTCCACGCTTGCCTGAATGGAAGTTAAAGGAGTCTTGATATCATGCGATAGTTGTGCAATCATCAAACCCTTTTCCTTCTCACTTTCTTCCAACGAAGTAAAGGTACTTTGCAAGTTTCTTGACATATTATTAAAAGCATCTGCCAGCTCTTTAAATTCAGTTGGATTTTTTATATCATTTACTGTTGCAAACTTCTTGTCAGAAATTCCTTTTATGAGCTGTTTTAATTTATCCAAAGAGAGGAAAACGCGGCTCAACAGCAAAAGGCTAACCAATGCCCCTGTAATACTAGCTAGAATGCTAATACCAATAATAAAATAAATATCACTTTTTGAAATCAGCATGGTGTTGACAGACCAGATGATTGCAACAACCGTGATCGTTGTGGAAATGAGGTATCCAACAATAATAAAGTGTTTTAATTTCATTTTAAACCTCTATCTTATACCCTAAGCCCCAGACGGTCTTAATTGTGGGCGTTTTTTCAGTACTGAACTTAGCTAAATCCTGCCGCAAGGCATGAATGTGAACATTCAACGTATTTGTATCATCTACAAAATCTTCTTGCCAGACTTTCTCATACAATTCTGTCTTAGAAAAGACCCGCTGAGGATTGCTGGCCAAAATCCATAGCAACTCAAAAGATTTAATGGTCATCATCAACGATTGTCCGTGCACTGTCACTTCGCGCGTTGCATGATTTATTTCTAAATCCCCTAGTTGGAGTTTTTCATCTGCTCCCACACTGCGGTGAATGCGCCGCAAGATATTATGCACCCGCAACACCAACTCCCGCGGACTGAAAGGTTTGGTAATAAAATCATCCGCTCCCATACTGAGGGAATAAATTTTATCCGGTTCAGATGTTTTAGCAGTGATAAAAAGGAAAGGTTGCTCCGGAGCAAGATACTGCACTTCGCCAATCAAATCATACCCGTCCATGTTGGGCATCATAATGTCGGTGACAATCAAATCAGTCGGATATTTCTTAAAAAGCTCCAAAGCTTCCTGCCCATCATGCGCCACATTGACTTCATAACCTGCCTGTGTTAAATAACGCTTGTTAATCTCGGTAATCTCTACTTCATCATCTACTAACAAAATTCTCTTCGTCATTTTCTTACCTCTATTGTGAAAAATAGTGTTATACCACGAAAAAGTATAACACTATTTCTATACTTGATTCAAGCGTTATTGCTCACAAATGCGAGAATTACTTCTTTTCTCTGCGTTTCATGCCAACAAGTGCTAAAATAGCTGCTGCACTTAATCCAAGAAGTCCTAGGACTGTCAAGCCAAGAGAGGATTTTTGACCTGTATTAGGAAGCGATTTTTTGCTTGCTGTAGCTTGTCTACCTTTTGAAGTTGTTGCAGAAGGTGTGCCACCTTTATTTGAATGCTTGCTTCCGTCATGATCTGCTTTTTTACCTTGGTTTTGTACCTGATCATTTTGACCTTGTTGAGATTGTCCTTTAGAGTCCGCTTTCTTTTCACCTTTTAGGTTAATCGTCACAGATTTCGTCGCAATGACATTCTTCAAGTCCGCTTTGCCATCTTTGGTTGCTCCATACACTGTAACAGTCGCTTTATACAAATGTGTTCCATTGGCTTTTAACTGTTCTAACAGAGCTTTGTCTTGTTTACCTGCAGCATTACCGTCCAATGAAACTTGGTAGAAATATTGGCCTTTGCCTAAGCCCGCTAGTGGCAATAGACCTGGATGCTTAGCTGAGCCATTATCTGACCAGGGTGCTCCGTTTGATGATTTGAGCAGAAGACGAGTCAACATGCCATCTCCACCAAAGAGTTCATACGGAATCACTTCATTCACACCAGCTGTAAATGGTCCAGGATGGTTCGCATTTTGTAAGAAGGACGCTGGAACATCTGTACTTTCTTTAATGTTTTCTAAGACGGATTTCTTAATTTGGTCCGCTGTTGTTGTGCCATTTAAGTTCAATTTTACTTGACGAGTCGCAATCACATTGTTCAAATCAGCCTTGCCATCTTTGGTTGCACCGTAAACTGTGACTGTTGCAGTATAGCTGTGCGTACCGTTGGCTTTCAATTGATCCAAGAGCGCTTTACCTTGTTTGCCGGCCGCATTACCATTGAGTGATACTTGGTAGAAATATTTGCCTTTGCCTAAGCCTGCTAATGGCAACAAGCCTGGATGATTCGCTGTGCCATTATCTGACCATGGTGCTCCGTTTGATGATTTGAGCAGAAGACG
>NZ_KV837628.1:0-66539 GCF_001838575.1 Streptococcus sp. HMSC034B03 | reverse complement strand
ACTTGACGAGTCGCAATCACGTTGTTCAAATCGGCCTTGCCATCTTTGGTTGCACCGTAAACCTTAACAGTCGCAGTGTAAGTATGAGTGCCGTTGGCCTTCAGTTGGTCTAAAAGTGCCCTACCTTGTTTGCCTGCTGCATTGCCATCCAATGAAACTTGGTAGAAATATTTGCCCTTTGGAATGCCTGCAAACGGAGGCAAGCCTGCATGATTTGCTGTGCCATTATCTGACCATGGCGCTCCATTTGAGGATTTGAGTAGAAGACGCGTTAGCATCCCATCACCACCGAAGAGTTCGTACGGAATGACTTCATTCACGCCTGCCGTAAATGGACCAGGATGGTTCGCATTTTGTAAGAAGGACGCTGGGACATCCGTACTTTCTTTAATATTTTCTGAAATAGATTTCTTCGCTTGTTCTAATGAAGGATCTGCTTTAGATTTCAAACTATTAAGGTTAATCGTCACTTGACGAGTCGCAATCACATTGCTCAAGTCAACTTTACCATCTTTTGAACCATAAACTGTTACGGTAGCGGTGTAACTTTGTGTACCGTTCGCTTTCAATTGATCCAAGAGTGCTTTACCTTGTTTGCCGGCTGCCTTACCATTGAGTGACACTTGATAGAAATATTTACCTTTTGGAATGTTGGCAAAGGGTAGTAAGCCAGCGTGTTTTGCCGTGCCGTTATCTGACCATGGGGCGCCATTTGAAGATTTCAACAAGAGACGTGTCAGCATACCGTCACCACCGAAGAGTTCATACGGAATGACTTCGTTCACGCCTGCCGTAAAGGGACCAGGGTGGGTCGCGTTTTGTAAGAAGGAAGCTGGTACATCTGTACTACCTTTGATGTTATCCGCTACAGATTGCTTAGCTTGAGCAAGAGTTGGATCTTCTTGGGCTTTTGGAGTTGCTTCTTTTATAACCGTTTCTGTCGCCTTTTGGATTTTTTTCGCAGCTTCCGCGGTGGACTTGCCTACTTTGTTTTCTTTTGTAATTTCTTGTTTTTCTTGCACCTTTTTATCTGGTGTTTGAATTGTTTTGCCAGACAAGTCTTGTGAGGTTTTTGTTGTATTTGGTGTTTCTTTCTTTTCAGCTGACGGGCTTTCTGTTTGCCCTACTTTCGAATCAAGTATGGATTTACCAAAGTCTGTCGAACTATTTGAAGGGGTTGTTGTCACCACCTTGTTTTGCGAACCAACTTGTGCATTTACAGGATTACTAATGAGAATAAAGAATCCGCTTGCCACAACTACGGAAGCAACACCTACACTTAACCGACGGATCGACCATCTTGTATATCTTTGATTGTCTGGACGATGATTTTTGTCAACCATATTATTTACTCCTTTGATTTATTTTTAATGGTTGATTAAAGTTTACCAAGCTCTTATTAACTATCCGTAAGACAAAGTTAAAATTTTTCTTAAATAAGCATTATTTCTTGCTTATGTATAGAATTTTCACATGTTGTGATATACTAGATTACATGAACAACACCTATTATTTTGTCCGCCATGCACATTCGACTTACACACCTGACGAATGGACACGCCCTTTGTCACAAAAGGGACTCGCTTCCCTCTCACAATTAAAAATACTAGAGAATAAGCCAATCTCTGCTATTTATTCTAGTCCTTACCAACGAGCAATTGAAACGATTGAGCCTTTGGCACTAACCTTTGGACTTCCGATTCAACTGGATAAGCGATTGATTGAACGAAAGCTAAGCAGTCAGTCGGTTTCCGACCAAACATTTGAAACTACACTCAAGCAACTTTGGCAAAATCCTGACAGTTCTCTACCGGGTGGCGAATCAAATCTCATAGCTCAAAACCGAGCTCTATCATTTCTGCAAGAATTAGAAGAAAACATACTAAGATTAGTAGTGAAGAAATCTCCGACGGGAGAGAGTACTCACTACTTTTTCTTTATGTTAAAGTAGTGGTGTCTTGTAAAGTCGTAGGGCTCTATGGCGCTAGACGTCGCTTGACAAACTGGCAAGACACCTTGTTTTAGGTGGAGTTTGATCAAAGTATGTGGGACGCTAAACGTCGCGTATTGAAAATAAAATCACTAAAACATGGAATTATTCAAGACAAAAGAGGTAATGTCATGCGTGCAGTATTTGGAATTGATGTAAGTAAAACAAGTTCTGAGGTGGCAATTTTAGTCAACGGTGAGAAGGTTCATGGCTACTCCATACTCAATGATGCCATTGGATTCAATCGCCTGTTGGGGGACTTGAAAACTATTCATAACCCTGAGATTATATTTGAGGCCACAGGCGTCTATTCTCGACGTCTTCAGGCTTTTCTTGAGGAATGTGGTTACGCTTATACACGGCTAAATCCACTGGAAGCTAAGAAGCAATTGGACAGTCTGCGAGTTCGTAAAACAGATAAAATTGACGCTGAAAAGTTGGCTAAATCTCAGCTTGTGCACAATCGTAAACCAACTTACGTGCAGGAAGAAGTTTATCAACACCTGCGTGATTTAAGCCGTTTCTATCAAAATATGACTGAAGATCTTGTTCGAGCTAAAAACCGTCTGCACAAGGTTCTACAAGTCACCTTTCCTGAATTGGAAAATCTCTTATCCACACCAACTGGAGAGCAATATTGGAACTTAGTGATGGCTTTTCCATGTAAAGAGTTTGTATTAAGCCTATCTCAAAGTGACTTGTATGAGATTATCCGTCAATCTACCTCCAAACGCATCTCTGAAAAGCGTATTGCTTACCTGACTGATAAACTTATAAAACTCGCTAAACAATCTTTTTGTGCGGTCAAGAAAACCTCTCCAATGCTTGAAGAGGTTCGTTACTATGCTCAAGAATTGCTTCGTCTTTCTGAACGCAGACAAGTTGTCTTAAACGACATGGTAGCTCTAGCTCAGCCTTTACCAGAGTATGACATCTTACGGTCAATTCCTGGCATCGCAGAAACCACAGCGACATCTATCATTGGCAAATTGGGAGATATTCGTCGATTTCACTCTGCCAATCAAATCAACGCCTTTATTGGCATTGACCTGAGACACTATGAATCTGGGAACTTTCTCGCTAAGGAACACATCACTAAACGAGGTAATCCCTATGCCAGAAAAATCTTGTTCAAGTGCATTCACAACATCGCTTCAGCTAGTCATACCAATCCCTGCCATATCGCTGACTTTTATGAGAAACGAAAAAGACAATCGACAATAGCTTCAACTAAGCCACATACGATTGCCTCTATACATCGTCTCATTCGAACAATGTATTACCTCATTACGCATAACAAACTTTACGATTATTCTTTGACCCAAAATCGATAAGGCTGTCTATGTCGTATTATTGTAACACCTTGTTTCAAAAAATACCAGATGAGGTGTTTTTTAGCATGCCATTTTATGGATCAAAAAGTGTTAAAAATAAGACAGTAACCTCAGAATAGCTACTGTCTTATCTCTTTTTTTACTTAAAGCCTTGATAGACTTGAAAAATGGTAGAAAAAATGGTAGAAAAGAGCCCTTATTTACCATGGGCTGAAACTATTCAGGAAAAGTGCAAATAGAAAACGTTCCAGAGTCAAATCAACTTTGGAACGTTTTTTCAATATACCTTGTTATTGGGCGGTTACACTCAACCACTGCGTCTTGCTCGACAATCCAAAGACAATTTAGAGGCTAGGACTTTTGTCCCAGCCTCTAAATATCAAGCCGAGCTCAGCATCAAGGACTGCAAATACCAGCGATAAGCTGCCCGATAATGATAGGCATTAAAAAACTTCATCTCCCCGATACCGTAGCGTATCAGGTAGTATATCAGATAGTGCAGACGCAGGCTTTCCCACTCCATGCTAGCCTTTTGACAATGGGCATACTCAGCCTCAAGCTCCCCATAGTAATCTCTGAATTGATTATAAATTTCTTGAATTTCCATCATAACTCCAATCTTTTTGCTTTAACACTAGTTTAGCGCAAAAAGGAGAGGTTTCGGGACAAGAAACATATCTGGTCTCATTTTAGAGCCAAAAGGTAGGTAGGGCGCTAGAAAGTGACATTTCAGGGAAGAATTTTGACATTTGGGAGTTGGGGAGTAACCTTTTTGATAATCATTTACGATTAAATACTTTACTATGTTGAAATTTGAGATTGGCTAATATTTTAATGGTTCTTGCACAAACTCACCAACTGCCTCATAAACTGTAAAATGAATCACTGCATCAATATGATTTTCCTCAAATACCTGACTCATAAACTTTTTGTCTGCAATAGAACCTTGATAAAAAGGAACCGTCACACCTGTAATAGTTTTTAATCTATCTAAGACCTGAAGCGAACTATTTGAAAAATCATCTACAACTACAACATCATAGCCACTTTTTAATAATTCCACTACTATGTAGCTACCGATATAACCTGCACCACCTATGATTAAAATCTGTCTTATAAGACTATCACTTCATAATAACAATCTCACTTCAATTTTGATAGTGCAGTCCTCAAATATTGCCCTTGCCGAAGTTTACTACCAATTTGTTTAGCATTTTCTAACATTTCTTTGTATTGCTCTTCTGACAAGGTATCTAAATTTTCTTTTAAATCAGAAAGAGAAGAAACAACTAGACCACACTGTTTATCTATCACAAAATGAGCCAGTGCTGACTCTTCCCAAACAACTACAGGGAAGCCTGCCGCTAAATAAAGTGAAGCCTTGTGCGAGTTGTTATAGCGAAGGTACTCACCAAATACACCACTACATGTCTCAGCGCTATCACCATCCCAGACAAGACCAAAACCACCCTCAAGAGCTGCTGGTAACTCGTCAGGTAAGAAGGACCCAAAGTAAGTCTCATTCGCAAGAGCTCTGCTCTCGTCGAAGCCAACACCATAAAGGTTATAAGCAGGTTCTTCAGGAAGAGAGTAAAGATAACCAGCTTTTTCCTGAGCCAAATTGCCAGCTACAATGATTGGCTGGTCTTTTGTCAGTCCACTTTTTTCTTGGAAATTTGGAATCAAATAATCAAAAATTCCAAGACTCACAATCTTATCTTCTGCAACTCCTTTATTTACCAAAACAGATTTCATAATAGGATTATGGGCAATAATCCCATCAGCTGCACCAAGCAGACCTGACTCTTGAATTTGAACTCGAATCTTATGCTTCAAAGGAAAATTCTCAACATTAACATAACGAAGAGCTTCTAAATCGTGGATAATAAAATGAACTTTTACGCCTTTTTTCTGTGCTTTCTTTACATGATGTGTTGTGAAAAAACTATGATGAAGCATTGGGAACTGGATCAATAACTCATCACCTTGCTTTAGTTGAGCCAAGGCCTGACCAAAAGCCTTGGATTTATGAAGCTGTGCTTTAAGTGTACTCATCTCGTACCAATTATCAACTGAAAGAACCAAGGCTTGATAACCTTCTCTCTTTACAATTTCTTCAACATCATTACGTGCCTTATTACCGGCATTTTTAACATTATTATCGTGTAAAAATTCTTCTTTTAAATAGTATTTCATCTCTTATTTCTCATTTTTCAAAAGCTGATTTTTCAGGATAGCGTTCTTTCAATATTTACTTAAAACGAATGATATTCTCCTCTTTAGAGTCAACATCATCATTTACACAAAGCAGTTTTTTATGTTTATCTTTAAAGATACTCTCTAATCGATCCACTTGATTCAGGTCTATCGACTCTCCAAAATTCTTTGACATAGGATAAAACTGATTACTTTCAATCTGCCAATGCTGACAGATGTATTGATTAACATCTACTCCATAGTCTCTAATTTTATTTCGTGACGTTCTATCTAATGTTTCACCCTCAATGTCCCATAAATGTGCCAAGGTACTCTTTTTCATAGGTGCAGCTAAATGGTTATTCACATAGCCTGTTGGCCCCCATGGCAAAAGTAGCAAGTTTTTCAAAACTAAATACCCATAACGATGATTGAAAAATTTCCAAGGCGAGGACTTTAGTGCCTTCTTATTAGGAAAATGGCGATAAATCAATTCAACATTATTGTGATAAGTATTCGTAAATGGTGACCAAGGAACTAAAGCATCATATACAGCTAAAAGCTTAGGTTGCCCATTCTTATAAAAATCCGAAGGTTGACTATCTCTAATCAAGTACACATCATCATTGAAATACAAATAATTCTCCGACAAGCCCTCAATCCGATGGAGGTTGAGTTCAATAGCCGCTGAATTATAGGTAGGTAGATACTCTTTAGGGATAAACTCCTTATGAGTGACCAACTTGAGTTTTGGATGCTCCAAGTTCAACCATTCCGGTTTTTGGCCATTGGTGACTAAGTAAACACGATTTACCCAAGGAGCATGATTTTCAATCATTCGAAACCAGTAATTAAAAATCCCGTAATCACGATAACGCTGCTCTCCGTCGATTTCTTGGTCCAAATCTGCCACTTGACCAGTCACAGCTTGTTTCTCACGGATAAACTCCGGATCACTCCCGTCAACCCAGAGAACCACGATATCAATCTTATCTTCTGTCATTTAGTAAATTCTTTCTCTACGACTTCCAAAGCACGCTCAATGACCACGTGCATGTCGTAGTATTTATAGTCTGCTAGACGTCCACAGAAAATGACCTTGTCATTTTTCTCAGCTTCTTCTTGGTACTTGGCAAACATAGCATTGTTCTTTTCATCATTGATTGGGTAGTATGGCTCATCTCCACGTTTCCAATCAGCTGGGTATTCGCGGGTGATGACCGTCTTCGGTTGGGTTCCATACTCGAAGTGCTTATGCTCAATGATACGAGTGTAAGGGATCTCACGCTCTGTATAGTTGACTACAGCATTTCCTTGATAGTTTTCCTCATCCAAAACTTCATGTTCAAAACGCAGGCTACGATACTCAAGCTCTCCGTGTTTATAATTAAAATACTGGTCAATCATACCCGTAAACACAACCTTTGCTGCTGAGCTTTCCAGTTCTTCTCGGTTGGCAAAGAAGTCAACGCCTAATTCAACTTCTACGTCGCCAAGCATATTTCCAATAATGACATTGTAGCCACCGATTGGAATCCCTTGGTAACGGTCGTTAAAGTAGTTATTATCGAAGGTCAAGCGAACTGGAAGACGTTTAATGATAAATGGTGGAAGGTCTGTTGCAGAACGTCCCCATTGTTTTTCCGTGTATCCTTTGATCAATTTTTCATAGATATCTGGACCAATCAACTTGATTGCTTGTTCTTCCAAGTTTTTAGGTTCAACATCTTTCATATCAGCCGTTTGCTCAGCAATCTTGTCTTTAACTTCTTGCGGAGTCTTAGTGCCCCACATAGCATAGAAGGTATTCATGTTAAATGGAAGATTATAAAGACTGCCCTTATAGTTAGCAATAGGGGAATTGATATAGTTGTTAAATTCAGCAAATTGGTTGACATAATCCCAAACCTTTTTGTTTGAGGTATGGAAAATGTGGGCACCGTACTTGTGAACATTGATTCCTTCAACATTTTCACAGTAAATATTTCCGCCAATGTGATCACGCTTGTCAATCACTTTTACTTTTTTGCCACGTTTTGTAGCTTCGTGTGCGAAGATTGCTCCAGACAAACCAGCACCAACGATAAGATAATCGTACATTATAAACTCCTTTTTATAATTTAACTATTCGATTGATATAAGGGATTTTCATTAATGTCATACTTATTAGAAAACTAATCATTAATGTGAAAACAGGGAAAAATAAGTATGCACCCACTATGTTAAACCCTATCAACTTTTGCCATATTTGCATAACATAGGTATGTATAATAAATACTCCCATCGTTTGGACTGATAACAAGTAGATCATTCTATGTTTAGAAGCATCAATGGTTAGCGTCAATAAGGTAAGAAATAGTCCTAAACTAATTACTTTTACCAAAAGAATGTCATAAAAATATTCAGCAAAAAGATTATGATAAATATTTTTTGCTATGAAAAATAATATTATCGGTGAAATCAATAACAAAAGTATGCTAACTATTTTCATCCATCCCTTAAAGATTGATTTTAAATTATCTATATTGAATTGTGCTACAAAACCACCTAAAATGTAGTAAAAGAACCAAGTCCATAATCTAAACGTTTGTATAACATAAATTTGCACTGGCATTTGAAGCAAAAAATTTATCAATTCAAAAAACAAACCAATAATTGTTAATACAGATAGAAAGTACAAATAACTTCTTTTTGAATGTAAATACTTCTTCAATATCGGCAAACATAAATAAATTAGTATCAATGAGCCAAAAAACCAAAATTGGAAGAAATAACCCTCTTGTATCAAAGAAGCCAAAATTTTTTTAATTGGATTAATTGTGAAGTCTCTTTTAAGTAACCAGATGATAACAGTCCATGACGACACTGTTATTAGAACCCATTTTATTTTATGTTGTATATAGGGATATGTTATCTTGCTTTTGCCCAATAATAAATAACCATTCACCATAAAAAACAAGGGAATTGAATAAGTACCTAAATAATATAAATAAGATGAGTAATTCCATTGCCCTGTTTCCTTAAACCCTGGCATCGTAGTGTGAAGCAAAACAACTCCGATACAAGCAATTATTTTAATCAAATCTAAGTTTATATTACGTATTTTCTTCATTTCTAATTTTTCCCTATTATTTGTTTTAATTCTTTCACATCTACTACTTTCAGAGCTAGAATAGCAAACAGGTAAATGAGGCCGCCAAGCACTGCATACACAAGAACATTTAAAGTAGGTGAAAAATGCAAGAATGGTTTTGCACATAGCAACAAGCCATACATCATAGCAGATGCGCATACAATTTTTGCCATAGACCCAAGAATCGGTACTTCCTTAAGATAAGGAAGGGTATAGTACAATTGAATGAACCATACCAGTGACTCCGTTAGAACTGATACAATAGCCGCGCCGATAAAACCAAAATGAGGCAAGAAGAGCAAATTCAACCCCACACTGACAATAGCAGGAATGGTGGTGGATAGCATAAATTCTTTGTTTTTATCATGCGGGATGAGAATTTGAATCCCCATGATATTGGTCCATCCGATAAAGAACATTCTAAAAATCATGATGGCAATGGCATAACGCGCATCCTGGAAATCCTTCCCTAGGAAGAATTGAACAAAGTCATCATTGACAATCAGCATGCCAGCAATAATCGGGAAAATGACCAAATTATAAATCAAAAAAGACATCTGGTGCATCTTGTTGACAGCCTTGTGATCTCCTGAGGACAAGAGGCTTGATACCCGAGGCAACATGACACTTCCCAGAGACGTCACCAAGGTCAACAAAATATTGACGAGTTTTAAAGCCTGGTCGTAAATCCCGACATCCTTTGTAGAGGCGAGAGCCCCCAGCATGGTCCGGTCAAGAGTAACATAGAGGGAAATGGCAATCTGCGGTAAAAAGAGCAGAATGACCGGTTTTAAATGCACCCGTGCATAGGCCATATCGAAATAGGCTTTCCCAATAAATTCGCGGGCAGGTAACCACATGCTCAGCTGACCTAACAGCTCAAAGATGGTTAGTAAGAATACATAGAGATAAAGATTATTGGCAGATTTAACGAACAAGAAGATGGAGATGACTCCGACTAGCTTAACCGTAATATTTCGCACCGTAATCTTGCGGAAGTCCTCTAAGCCCTGAAAAAGCCAGGAGATATCGAGCCCTTTTGAAACCAAACTGAGTCCCAAAATATAGGCTACAGGATTTTGCATGGATGGAAGCATCAAGCAAAACAAAGCATAAAGGAGGAGAGATACAAATGTTGCGACTAACTGGAGGGTATAGATCCCCCAAAAATTTTTTCGGATGTCTTTCCGTTGTCCTGAAATTTCCTTAGTACCGTAATTGGCCACTCCTAAAGTCGCTAAAAGGATAAAGTAGGTAACAATGGAGTTGAAATAGCCGTAAGTTCCTAAATCTTCAGAGCTAAATACCCGAGTGACATACGGGGTGGTGATAATCGGTAAAATAATCACCAGCAGCTGGTAGGAGAGATTGTAGGCGTAATTTTTTAAAACTTTCATAAGTACAATAACTTGTTTTAGCCTTCCTTTGAATTTGACGAATACTCTTCTTTATTCAATTTTTGTATCCTCATTCACAATAAATAGGCGACTGATAAATAAGATTAATGGAGAATAACGAAGAACTAACATCTGAGGATCAAACATACCATGGATAATCATAATTCCTAAGCAAGCCAGTACGATATCTTTTTGAATAGACACAAAATAACGCATCACTTTTGTCAATGCAAACAACATAAATGCACTGACAATCAAGCCATCAATAACCAATAATTGAACAAAAGAGCTATCAATAAAATTGTAATTACTAGTGAAATTTCCAAACATATCAAGAGTTGTAAAGGAAATTGGTTGCCCTAACCAAGATACCCCAAAATTTTGAAAACCATTGACACTGAGACGCAAGCGATTATGCGTAAATTGATCGACTAAGTGAAATAAATTCCCAGATGAATAAAAACAAAAATACAAGACAATCACTAAAGCTAAAATAAAACCGTACTGCACAAGTGTCTTTGTCCAGAAGTTTCCAATGATAAACTCTTTTTTAAAGATTTTAATACTCAACAAAGCATAGGTTAGTATCAAAATGCTTAAGTAAAATGGACTAGATGTCGAAGTCTGTTGATACATATAAATGGTAGACATCAACAGAGCTAACAACTCAAGGTAGGAAATCTTCTTCCCTCTAAACATAAGATAACTACATAATGCAAAGAACATACGTTGAGAAGCAAAGGAAACATAGTTAAATCCAAGACTATAACGATAACCACCATCTGCACTCATCAACATATTTGAAATAATTCCCATCTTACTAGCCAAAATAGTGACAATGAGAACTGAGAATGTCGCTAAGGAGAAGGTACCTAATAATTTCTTGAACTCTATATCCCTAGCTGAAAATACTAACAGTAAGACGTTTATATCAGGAAGACCATCACGATTTTTTGACACAATTAACATTGTCAGGGTAAATAATAAGAAAACTAATAATTCCTTCAAGTGAAATCTGAAATAATTAATTGTGTTAGGAAGGTTGATGAGTTCTTTTATCGCAATCATTACTAACGTAAAATAAAGTAATATACGATAAAGTGCCAAGAAACCGTCTAGTCTAACGAAATAAGTTGTAGTTACCAGAGATGCAAATAATACCCAAACAAAGAGTGTAAATAAATAGATTTTCTCTGAAATAAAGCGACTGCTATTCACAAGTACTTTCCATACCTTTCAATTATTCTTATTAATGCTGTAATATCATCTGCATTTTCTTGAGGTAAATCAAAATAATATAAATTCGACATTTTAACAGCATTTTTATGAGGGGATTTAATAGTGAAGAATCATTCCTAATAAAATCTGCCATATCTTTGCTTTTACAAATTTCTTTAACGAGCTTAACTTTTTTTGTAACTGGTAATTTTTGCTTAGAAATATTGTGAATATTGCTCATCAATATTCTTGCCTTTACAGTATTATCAAGATTTGAACTATCTATATGCCAATCCTTTAATAAGTTATCAACCAACTTCAACTCTTGAAGCTGATACTGAAGACGCTTAGGGTTATAGCCCGACATAGCAGAACCCTTCCTGCCGATGACATAAACATAGTAGGACTCTTGAGAAAGATAAACCCTGTTCACATTACGATAAACATTCAGATTGAAGCGCACATCTTCACCCAACTCATACTTCTCAAAAGAAATATTATTTTCAAGAAGAAACTCTCTACGATAAATTTTATTCCACACAGTATAAAGCATATCTGATAAAAATAAATCTGTAAATATCGTGATAAAATCATTTTTATCGTATAATCCACTATGAGGAAGACACTTTTTCGTACGATACTTCTCAGTTAACTCTTGCTCAAAAGAATTGTAATAACTAAATACCACTAAATCTAAGTCTGATACCAACTTATCAGCAAAGTCCGAAAAGAGATTTCCTACAAGATAATCATCGCTATCAGCGAAGTAGATGAACTCTCCCTTAGCTTTGGATAAGCCAAAATTACGGGCAGAACCAACACCGTGGTTTTCAATATGATAGACTGAAATATTATCATATTGGCTAGCATAAGTTTCACAGATATGACCACTACGATCTGTAGAACCATTATCTATCACTATAATCTCCAAGTCATCATAATTCTGAGAAATAACACTTTTTAAACAACGATCAATGTATTTCTCAACGTTATAGACTGGAATAATAACAGAGTATTTCAAATTAAACTCCCATATCATATCAGAAAATGTTTTGAATACTGAAGGCTAGTTTTAATACTTTAAGTCTAAACAGTATATATTTTAACTTATTTGGTTGGTCTTTCATTTGAGAAAGAGAAACACTATTCTTAAGTAATTCTTGTTTCACTTCATTAGTAATGTCTATATATTTTTTATCTAATTTAGATTTATATAAACTTGCCAAGATATGAGTCAAGCCATTCACATAATATAGCTGTGAAATTTGTAATTCTTCTTGATTTAATTGTGAACAAACAAAATCAGAATAAAAAACTTCTTTGTAGAACCCAAACATATCTCTAAACTTCTGCTCATTCCAAGACTGTGTGATGGAATCAGGATTATCAATTAAATAGTGATAATACTTTTGATTGGTAGCAAAGACATTCTTAGCTGAGAGGAAGAGCTTGTAATTCGTTCCCAAGTCTTCATAATATTTTCCTTTCGGAAAAGAAATATTATTATCAACAAATAAAGACTTTTTATATATTTTGTCGTTGGCAAAACCTGTGATATAACTATGCTTGAGCATTTGGACAAAAGCGTCTTTACCTTCAAAGACTTGAGTCACTACTGAATCCGAAACTATAACATCTTCTTCACCTTTGACAAACTCACGATTAAAAGAAATAATGTCAAATTCTCGAGATTCCAGCACCTCTGCTAATTCTTTAAAAGTTTGTGGTTCCAGCCAGTCATCAGAATCAGGGAAATAAACATAGTCACCCTTAGCATGTGAAATACCAGTATTGCGAGCTTCAGAAAGCCCTCCATTTTCTTTATGAATAACTGAGATAAAGTCATACGCCTTAACATAATCATCACAGATTTGAGAAGAACTATCAGTACTTCCATCATCTACAAGTAAAATATCATAATTATGCCACTCTTGGACAAGAACGCTTTCTACACAACGTTTTAAATACTTTTCAACATTATAAACTGGAATGACAACAGTTAAAAGTGGTTTCATGGATTCTTCACCTAAATTTTTATTTTATGTTAAATCTTCCCCACCCTTATTCAACCAAGTAACAGCATTAAAATATCGGTGGTAAGTCTTCAAATCGATACCAACATGCCCTTGCTTCTCGGCTGATTTAAAATGAATCAAGGAAGGTAAATCACTATAATTCTTCGAACTCTTTCATCAATTCATAAGTACAAATATCATTATCATTGAACTTAAAATACAAATTATCTCAATAAATTCTTTCCAAACGGCGTTGCCATTTTTGAGTTGCTTCTTCCTCATCTGCATAATGCAGGAAATGAAGTTCAATATCATCAAGTAGTGCTAAAGGATAGGCATTATCAAAGTCTTTGATATATTTTGATTCTTTAACAAATTTCAAGGGGATGTTCCCGCTCAAATAATGTTTTAAATTCTTGAGCATCTTGATGTAATCAGGAGAAAAGACAAACATCCCTACAAATGGAGTTGGGTAAGGCAAGCCCAATTCTTGATAAACCTTTCCAGCCCAACAATTATCACAAATAATCGTAAAATTTTTATTCTTTAGTCTTCGTCTAGGAATAAAGTTAATAATTGGATAAATAATTGGTTTTAATTTATTCTTAATTTTTTCAGTATTCATCTTAGTATTTCCTATACAACTCCGAAAAATTCCGAATATAACTTTGTAAGGAGAAGAGTTCTTTTTGGCGTTGGACAGAGGCCTTACCAAATTGCTCTCTCTTCTCGGTATTGTCAGCCAATTCTTGAATAGCTTTAGACAATTCTGCAGGCTGATTCGGTGTAGCAAGAAGACCATTTTCCCCTTCCTTGACCATCTCACAGACACCTCCATGACGATATCCCACTACAGGTTTGCCACAAGCCATAGATTCGAGGACGACTGTTGGTAATGGATCTGGATTGGTACTTGGCAAGACAAAGATATCAAACATATTATAGAGTTCTGTCGTCTTGCTATAATAGTCAATTCGCTTGATTTGTCTAGCTACTGGTGAGTCTGAAATGGTTTTTTCCAGCTCATCCACACGCCACTCTTCACCCTCAAATGCACTACCTGCCAAAAAGGCAACTGCTTTTGGATTAGCCTTCAAGATTGGAGTCACAGCTTCTAAAAAGTCGCCTTGACCTTTCCAGGCATTAACTCGTCCGATCATACCGATGACAAGCGCATCTTGTACGATACCAAACTGATCACGGACGGCGGTGGCATCCATTTCGTGATAGACGGCATTGTCAACACCATTATAGATGACTTGAACTTGGTCATTTTTTACAAAGCGAGACTGCTTGACGTGGTTGGCTACAGCATTTGAAACCGTCACAATCGTATCAGCATAACGTCCCATCAAAAAGTTGATAAAATCTGAAATTGCTTTTGGTTTGACAATAATTTCATGAACATGCCAAATCAAAGGAAGGTTCAACTTACGTTTGAGATAAATTCCCTCAAGTACTGCAGTAGTATTGTTGTGAATGAGAGTAATTCCATTTTCCTTAGCATATTCAGCGATTTGCTTTGAATAACGGTTATATGAGCCAAAATACTCAAGAATCCCCTTAGGATTAAAATATTTACGGCGCAAGATTGGATAATCGATAACTTTAACTTTAGCACCAACATTCTCCAGAGCACCCACCAAGACACCAGCATTGGGTAAAATAACGTGCGTTTCAAATTCGTCTTTATTCAAACCTTTAATAAGCTCCAACAAAACCTTGTCGGCGCCATACATTTCGGCACCAGCATGGAGATATAAAATTTTCTGCATTTCTATCCTTTAAATACTTTTTCGTAGTCTGTAACAATCTTTTCCCATGTGAAAGCTGAGAGAATTCTTCGGCTTGACTTGAAATCCAAGTCAGTTATTGCTGCCTGATCAAATCCCTCTACTTCCTCAATGACGCGTGCCAACTCGTCTTTTTTCCAATAAATAGCCCCGTCTTCACCAACCTCACGGTTAAAGCCAACATCTAGCAACAAATTCAGTTTTGTAGATGCTAGAGCTTCCAGTAGAGAAGGATTGGTCCCTCCAACCTCATGCCCATGGAAATAGGCAAAAGCATTTTCACGAATGTACTTGAGCAATTCTTGGTCATAGACAGTCCCAACAAATTTGACTCTCGGATCTTTGTCGAAGCCTGTATCCTTGAGCAACTGATCGTAAAACTTATTTTGTTCCACATTTGTAATGAGAACAAAGTCTTTTTTAGAATTAGACTTCATAAATTCACGAATCATGGTCTCATAGTTGTTTTCGGGAACGAATCGTCCCACAACTAGATAATATCCGTTTTCAGCAACACCCTTTTCCTGATACCAACTACGAACTTTTTCGTCCTCAGGTTTTAAAACAGACTTACTTGTATCTGTCCCGTAGGCGATGTAAGTCGTCTTGGGCCGATACTGTTTATAGTCTTCTCGGATATATGTTTCGATATTTTTACTATCGCAAACCAATAAGTCCGCATGCTTGACCATGAGTTGCTCTGAGTATTTCCAATACTTACGGACGGGGAAACTCCATTTTGATCGGAGCCACTCATGTCCATCAGGATTGACAAATAAACTGCCTCCGATAGCTTTAATTTTTTTCTTGAGCCCAGCGATAAAAGGCCCAATACGACAAGCTAAAATATAGAAAATAGGAGCCTCATCCCTATTTGCTTTAGCGATTTCAATCGCTCTATTTACAGCAGCAATATCATAGGCAATGGCTCTAGCTGGCCCAATATTAGGCACGTCAATATTGAAACAAATTGCCCCGTTATGCTTAAACTGGTCATCTGTGATTCCAGACTTAGCTGAATTTTCACGCATACAGGCTACATAGTACTGTATACTACTATCTTGCTGATATTCTGTTAATTTCTCAACAAAGGTTTCAAAGCCACCATACTTGGCAGGGATTCCTTTTGAGCCTATGATATAAACTGACTTCTTCATCTTTCTCCTATCAAGGAAGCGAAGTCTCACCTACTTCGCTCCATCTTTCATTAATACAACTTTGACAGCCTTTAGTAAAATTTTAATATCTGACCAGATAGTCCAATCATCAATATAGGACACATCTAGCTTTACAACATCATCAAAATTCGTGATTTCACTGCGGCCGCTGACTTGCCAGAGGCCTGTGATGCCTGGTTTGAAACTCAAACGTTTTTTCTGTTCAGGTGTGTATTTTTCATACTCATCCACAGTTGGCGGACGCGTACCAACTAAGCTCATATCACCTTTAAGAACATTCCAAAATTGTGGAAGCTCATCTAGACTGGTTTTCCGAATGAATTTTCCAATAGGTGTAATCCGTGGGTCATCATCCATTTTGAACATCCCACCACTCATGGTATTATGTGCCATCAGCTCTTTTTTGCGTTCCTCGGCATCTACGTACATAGAGCGAAATTTGTAAAATTTAAAAATCCGACCGTTTTTTCCAACACGTTCTTGAACAAAAATTGCTGGTCCGCCATCTTTACGAATCATTGGAACTAGGAAAAGCGCTGCAATTCCACATATAAGAAGTCCAAAGAGAGAACCAATGACATCCAAAACTCTTTTAGCAATGATGTGACTATAATTGTAGAAATTTGTTGAAAAAGTGACCACGCTAAAGCCAGCAATTTCTTGAAGCTTCTTCTCACCAATTTGAAAATCCAAGGCGTTAATATTCACATTAACGGTGATTCCCATATTCTCAAACTGAACAACCAAATCTTCAATAGAATAGTCATCACTCGGCAAGCTAATAAAAACTTCATCTACAACAGAGCGAGTTGCAAATTCGATGAGACATTCTTTTGGTATCGTTTGGATTGTCGGATGTTGGTAACGCGAGTTATCAAATACCGAAATAGCTACTATACATTCATTAAATGTGTGCGCTTCGGTCAATTGCTTTAAAATTCTGTCTAGACGATTGGAAACCGTAAGGATGAGTACTTTTTTACTGCTTTTTAATCTTGGATGTACTCGTGCATAATATTGCTTGATTAATAGATTAATGCAATAAACACCCAAAGCATTCAACAAGATAAAAAAGATGAGATTGCTACGGGATAATGAAAAGTTGCCTCCCAACATAAAAGAAGAAAATGTGATAATGACTGCATAAAAAGCACTGTATTTCAGTGTCTCGGTAAATTCAATTAAATAGCCACGTTGAAAAAAATGATAGTTATAATTGCTAATATAAAAAGCAACAATATGTAGCAACATTAACATCACAATATCTTTATTAGTTAGACTAAAGTTTGAAATTAAATTTATGATCATAATCACAACAAAAACTGTAATTAGTTGAATAAAAGCAATTCCTGTTTTTTGCAACTCATTTCTATTTTCAAACATCCCTACTCCTAAATGCTAATCTCTACTTTTTCTTTCCGTAATTTCCGTAATTGCCATAATTTCCGTAGGAGCCATATTTTTCTAACTGTATATCATATTTATTTAGAATAACTCCCAAAAATGGCGTTCCGGTTTGTTCTAATTGTTCTTTTGCCTTTTGCAATGTTTTCCGTTTTACATTTCCTGACTCAACGATTAAAACGCTAGCATCACATTTTTGAGTAATGATAGCCGCATCAATGACCAGTCCAATCGGTGGTGTATCAACAACGATATAATCATAATGGTTTCTGAGAATATCAATCATGATACCAAAGTTTTTACTTTGCAATAAAGCTGTTGGATTGGGTGAGACTTGTCCAGCTTCAATCACAAATAGATTGTCAATATTTGTTTCGCATAAACCGTTTGACAAATCTGTCGCACCAGCTAGATAATCTGTCAGACCTGTGATTTTATCACGCGTTTTAAAAATCCCTGACATGACAGAGTTACGAATATCTGCGTCAATTAGTAAAGTATTATATCCTGAACGTGCAAAAGCAATGGCTAGATTTGTAGAAGTCGTTGACTTCCCTTCTCCGGACTGTACAGAAGTGACAGCAATGACCTTAATATTATCCCCACTAAGCTGAATATTAGTTCTTAAGGCATTGTAGTATTCTTCTGTTTTCTTTATCGTTTTTTCTTTATTTTTAGCTAATTCTAAACTCGGCATTATTTTCCCCTCTTATAGTTTATTCATATTTGGCACAACTCCAAGAAGAGTAATTCCCAGCGCTTCTTCCACATCTTCTGGCTTTTTCACTCGGTCATCTAACACTTCAACGACAAGAATCACAACTGAGATTAAAACCCCTCCTGCAAGAAAACCAATCAAGGTATTGCGTCTAATATTTGGTGAAGAAGGGGAATTTGGTACTTCTGCTTCTTCTAACGTTGTTACATCGGATACTTTGGTAACAGCAATAATTTTTTCAGCTGCAATTTGACGCAAACTATTAGCAATACGCGCAGCTTCTTTGGCATCCCCATCTGAAACAGCAATAGACACAATACGCGTATCCGTTGGGACAGTGACATTGATTTTTTTAGCTAATGCGCTTGGTTGTACATTTAACTTCAAGTCATCAATCACTTTTGCTAACACATCTTGAGATAAAATAATTTCTTTGTAGTCTTTTACCAAGTATGTCCCAGCTTGAAGGTCTTGATTGGTAAGAGTGGAATTTTCATTGGCTTGTCGATTTACAACGTAAATACGAGTTGCACTAGTATAATTCGGCTTTATAATAAAGGTACTATAGCCTAAAGCAACAATAGCCATTGCAAAAGCAGTCACAATGATGAGAAATTTTCGTCTCCAGAGGGTCTTAACTAATGATAGAACATCAATTTCCACCGTCTGATTATCTTGATTTTTCATTTCTTCTCCTAAATTAATTCGTCTTTTAATAATATTTCTTGATTTTCGCGAAATAGTGCATTAGCATATGCTTTGCCGTACTTTTTAGAGATGATTTGGTAGGCTTCCTGCATATAAGGAGGACGTGGACCTAAATTGTGCATATCACTCGCCACAAAGTGCACTAAATCCTGCTCCATAAAGAATTGTGCCCGCTTCTTCATGAATTTATACTTTTCACCAAATAACTTTGGCTTGAGGACGCTAGAGCTGTTGATTTGCATATAACAACCCATGTTAATCAAATCCTGCACTTTTTTCGTTTCATTCTCCAAGCAATGATAACGCTCAATATGAGCTACAACTGGTGTAATTCCTAAACGGAGCACATTGTTTAAAGCGCTGTGGATTTCCCTATATGGTGTCGTCATACTAAATTCAATTAAAGCATAACTCGTTCCGCCTAAAGTTGGGATGATTTTCTTATCGAGTTTTTCTAAAATATCGCTGGTATAATAAATTTCAGCCCCATACAAAATAGTGAGATCATCTGCTACTTCTTTAGCGATTTGCTGAACTTCATGAAAGTTTGCTGCGATTTTTTCTTCAGGTGTTTCAAACATCCCTTTTCTACGATGAGACGTTGAAACAATCGTTCGAACTCCTTGACGATAACTCTCTGTCAAAAGCTCTCGTGTGTCCTGACGTGTCTTGGGACCGTCATCCACATCAAACACAATATGCGAATGAATATCGATCAATCTTATTTCCCTTCCATCACTTTCTGAATTGCCGCTTTGGCTGCATTCAAGCTATCTTGATTTAACTCCATCATGTAAAGATTGGCATCCGGCATGGCATAAGACGGAAGGTCCGTCCGACCTTCTCCTGTAACTGCCTGAGAAGTCACGGTATAACTACCACCAGATTCCAGTTGCGTGTTGATTAGACTCATCATGGTTTCAAGACTCATATTGGTTTGAACTGAATCTTGTAGTCCTGAAATAATAGCATTGTAATTCTTCAAAGCACTTGTTGAAGTCAATTTTTTAATAATAGCCGCAATGACCTTTTCTTGGTTTTTACCACGGTCATTATCGCCACCACTCAATGAATAGCGTTCTCGCACAAAGCCTAGAGCCTGCTCAGAATTTAGATGAACATCTCCTACACCAAAATGATAATTACCGTGTAAGCTTGTAAACTCTTGATCATTATAAACGTCAATACCACCTAGCAAATCCACGAGTTTAAGGAAAGAAGTGAAATTGAGACGAACATAATAATTCGTTTTGATGCCGTAGAGATTTTCCAACGTGTGAATGGACGCCTCCACGCCATAAATACCAGCATGCGTTAATTTATCATTTTGATTGTTACCACCATCAGCAATCGGCACATAGGCATCACGCGGTGTTGTTGTCAACAACACTTTCTTCGTCTTGCGATTCACCGTCATGATAATATTCACATCAGAGCGAGAAACAGACGAAACGGGGCCATAAGTATCAATACCACTGACATAGATGTTAAAGACATCGTTATTAGTAGCTGGTGACTGAGCGTTTCCAATCTTTTTACTAATCTTGTAAGTATAGATTTTCTTAATTTTTGAAGCGTAGTCTGGATATTCGTTTTCGATAACACTTTCAAAGACGCTATTTAGCACCATAGCCTTCGCTTCACCGCTCATCAAAGACTTATAGGCTGCCAGATAAGAAGATGACTGGTCAACCGTCAGGTTCACTTTTTTAGTTTGCGCTAGGTTATTTGTCAATGCCTTGATATTATTTGCATCATTTGCCGTTGGTGCTAGAACATTTTTCACTTGGCTAATATCTTTAATGTCGCTATTTGCCGGTACCACCACACTCATTTCATATTCAGAATAGTTGGATGTTGCATTTAGACCATTAGACAAATCCAGTACTTCTTTAATGGCATACATCGCACCTGAACTAACTAAAATAGCCAAAATGAGAATAATAGTCGTTGTGACACGCCCTTTATTTTTAAAAATTAAAAAGCCAGTCACTAGTGCTACGGCTACTAGCAAGATTGATAGTAAAACATTCAAGTACCGAAATGCTAGAATGTTATACCGAAACATTGAAAAAATCAACAATGCTGCTAACAATACAAAGATGACTAGCAAAGCAACATTTAAGATCCGATTGCTTTTCTTCTTAGAAGAGCGCGATCTTTTTTGGACCATTTGAAACTCCTATGCAAAAATATTCATTTTATTATCCCTATTATAGCATAAAATAACTAAATGTTAAACGTTCTTTAAAAATTCTTAAAACTTTCATCTATAAATACGTTTTCAATGCAATCTTTCGCCATTACATTTTAAACAACAAAAAAGCAGGAACATTCAGTCCTGCCTTGGTTCAAATTTATTCTGTTTTATCTCGATTAACTTGTTCAAAACTTTCTGTGCCATCATTCAGTCTATCCCAAATGATCACTTTCCCAGCTTTGAGAGACTTTTGCACATCAATGATTCGTTGGTTAGAAGAACCGCGAAATTGCAACATGAGATTTTTCTTGGCTTTGTCAAACCGTCCATCGACCAGGATGTCAATAAGACTCAGCAGTTCCAGCTTATCGGGTGTTTCCAACATCATTTCTTCCCATGTGTAGCCCGTCCAAGACCAAATATCTTTATTTGGCAATTCCTTACGAATCCGCTTAACCAAGGGAATGAGAATACCTGTATTGAGAAAAGGCTCTCCGCCAAGCAAAGTCAACCCTTGAACATAGGGCTCTGCTAGATCTTTCATAATTTGCTCTTCCAGCTCATGCGTATAAGGAATCCCTGCATTGAAAGACCAAGTTGCTACATTGTAACAGCCCTCACAATGAAACATGCAGCCGCTGACATAGAGGGAATTACGCACTCCTTCGCCATCTACAAAATTAAAAGCTTTGTAATCAATAATGCGCCCCTTGCTTAACTCTTCACTTTTCCACTCACCTGGTTTCGGTGTATTCCATGTCATTTTTCTACCCCAACTCTATCCAATAACGCTCTTTCCCAGCTCGTACATCTTCCAACACTCCACCATTGGCCAAAATCACTGCTCGACTAGCAGCATTATCCATATCGCAAGTAATCAGAACGGGAGAGAGCGCTAATTTTTTGGCTTCAAGTAAAGCCAAGGCTAATTGTTGTTTACCATACCCTTTCCCCCGCTCACTAGGCCGAATGCCATAGCCAATATGCCCGCCCAACTCTAAGTAAAAATCATTTAGTGTCATACGAAGCCCTAAAAAACCTAATGCACGATCATCTGCAAAGGAAGCAAACAAAATAGCTGGAACACGCCCTTCTTTCAAATTCAGTCCTGCCTCTTGATCACGATTGATTTGCAACCAATCTTCGTAATTTTCTGCACATGCCCAAGTGCTTTCTACACCGCCATTCATGAGAAGCCCCTGCTCTTTGTATTCTGCAATCATTTCAAGTATCGCTTCTTTATCTGCCAATTCTGGTCTTCGTAATTCCATAAATTACTCCTAATTCAAATCTATCCAATAGCGTTCGGTGCCCTGTCGGATGTCTTCTAATATGCCCCCGTTTTTTAAAATAACTGCCCTACTAGCAGAATTGTCCTCCGCACAAGTAACTAGCACTCGGTGGATATTCTTTGAAGCAGCGACAAGAAGCCCTTCTTTCAACATAGCGGTCGCATAGCCCTTCCCCTGCATAGTTGGACGAACGCTATAACCAATATGACCGCCATGTCCGCGTAAATGTTCATTCAGACGCAAGCGTAAATTTAGAAAGCCAACAGCCTGTCCTTTATCAAAGGCAACAAACTGTATAGCCGGCACCCATGTATTAGGAATATTGAGACCCATTTCCGCATCTTGGTTTCCAGCAATCCAATCTTCATAAACGAAATTTTCCTTGTCCCAAAAACCGCCATCGTGTGCAGCATTCGACCTTTCAAATTCTAGTATGAGGTCTATCACCGCCTCTTTATCTTCTAATCCTGGTCGTCTTAATTCCATTTTTCTCACCTTGATAGAAAGAGAGTGAGACTAGCTTCATGCAAACCTCACTCTTTCTCCTATTTTTTCTTTGTTTTTTGTAAGAATTGTTCTCGCAAATTTGCAACAAGATCTTTTTTATTGACTCCGCCTTTGGAATGCTTTTCATGATAGCGTGTCACTTGTGCTTTTCCTTTATCGTCTAATTGATATTTTCCCATGAAAGTTCCTACTTTTCTACATGATGTCCTTCAAATTTAATCGTTGAGCCATTCATATGTTTAACACGAGCTGAAATTTCCTTGTGGCGCCCATTCACCATTGGACGAGCTTGAGGGTTACCAAGATAACCACAAGTCCGCTTGACAACATCAACTGTCTTTGGATCGCTATTGCCACAGTTTGGACAAGTAAATCCGCGCTCTGTTGGTGTGAAATCCCCTTCAAAATCGCACTTGTAGCAATGGTCAATCGGAGTATTGGTTCCCAGATAGCCCACACGATCGTAAGCATAGTCCCAGACTGATTCAAGCGCCTTTGGATTCTGTTGTAGAACAGGATATTCACAGTAGTGGATAAAGCCGCCTGACGCACCCGCCGCTGGATAATCTTTTTCAAAATCTAATTTTTCAAACGGTGTCGGATTTTTACGGACATCATAGTGGAAACTATTCGTATAGTATTCCTTATCTGTAATATCTTTTACCAGACCAAATTTTTCTGTATCCAGACGACAGAAGCGATCGGTCAGACTTTCAGACGGTGTGGAGTAAACTGAGAAGTGATAATCATATTGGTCAGACCACTCTTCGACACGGCGTTTCATTTCACGAACAATGTCTACTGTAAATTTCTTAGCTTCTGGATTGTGTTCCCATTCACCACCATAAAAGACAGTCGCTACTTCATACAGACCGATATAGCCAAGAGAAACCGTTGCTCTGCGATGTTTAAAGAGTTGATCTACCTTGTCATATTTACCAAGACGTTGCCCAAAAGCGCCATATTGATAAAGGATAGGAGCATTAGCTGGCGTCGCTTCTTTTGTACGTTCCACACGATAGACAAGGGCATCTTCAGCAATGTTCATCCGTTCATTGAAGATTTCCCAGAATTTATCCATATTACCTTCAGATTCGAGGGCAATTCTTGGAAGGTTGACAGTTACAACCCCAAGATTCATACGACCAGAATTGACTTCTTGACCATTTTCATCTTTCCAACCTTGTAAGAAAGAACGGCAACCCATTGGAACTTTGAAAGAACCCGTTAATTCCACAATCTTGTCGTAAGACAAGACATCCGGATACATCCGCTTCGTAGCGCATTCCAAGGCCAACTGCTTAATGTCGTAGTTTGGACTACCGGGTTCTAAATTCAATCCACGCTTCAGCGTGAAAATCAATTTAGGGAAGATGGCTGTACGGTGCTCAGAGCCAAGACCTTTGATGCGGATTTGAAGAATAGCTTTTTGAATTTCACGCTCAAAACGATTGGTTCCAAGCCCAAAGCCAAGTGAGGTAAATGGCGTTTGTCCATTTGATGTAAACAAGGTATTGATTTCATACTCCAAAGATTGCATGGCATCATAAATGTCTTTTTTAGTCTTTGTCCAGGCAAACTCTTCTTGCTTTTCAGGAAGCACCCATTCACGCGCATCCTTCAAATGTTTTTCATAATTTTTTTCAGCATAAGGCGCCAAAACTTCATCAATTCGGTCAGCAGAGCAACCACCATATTGGCTAGATGCAACATTGGCAATGATTTGAGAGATTTGCGCAGTCGCAGTTTGAATCGACTTTGGACTTTCGACTTCAGCATTTCCAATCTTAAAGCCATTTGCCAACATGCCCTTAAAATCAATCAAACAGCAATTCGTCATCGGTGTATAAGGACTGTAATCCAAATCGTGATAGTGGATGTCTCCTTTTTGATGTGCATTTGCCACATGTGGTGGCAGCATTTGCAAACCAATCGATTTCCCAACAATTCCCGCCGTCAAATCACGCTGGGTGTTGAAAACATCGCTATCTTTATTGGCGTTTTCATTGACAACTGCTTGGTCTTTGTTAAGCAATTTTCCGATTGTAAAGTTAATATCTGTTGCTTTTGAGCGCGCAAAATCACGTTGTGTGCGGTAAGTAATATAACTTTCTGCAATGGCGTATTCATTGGCATTCAGTAATTCGTGTTCCACGATATTTTGAATTTCATAGATTTTAACGCCCGCAGGAAAACGTGAAATCACTTCTGCTACGATTTTATTGGTAATACCTTCAAGTTTTGCTTCTAACAACGGAGTCATCGTCGTTACTTCTTGGCTAGCCTTGACAAGAGCTTTGTAGATCTTGTCTGCGTCAAACGCCACACGACGACCGTCACGCTTTTCTACATAAATATCAGCAAATCCTTGTACTGTTTCTTCTTTTAATGCAATCATGAGCTCCTCCATTCGTATAAAACATATTATATCACTCCAATAAAAAAATTCAATATCTTGTGGTGAAAAACTTTAAATTTTATTTTAAACACAAGATATTGATTTGTTATTTCAACTTATAGAGCTTGAAATGATTGAGTTTTAGGTCTGTCTGCTGATAATTTTCTTTTAATTGTTTTTTGATATCTTGCAGAAGAGGTACTTGATTGTTGACCAAAATATAAGTTGGTATCGTTTCTTTCAAGCTATTCACTAGGGACATTTGATTTTCATCTGTTCCTTGGTACAAGCTAGGGGTTAAAATCGGTACCGCAGATAGGCGCCCACTCGCTTGGTAGAGAGCTGCCGTTGTGTCCCAAGCATAGATTTTATCAGTATTCTTTGATTTGCTCTTGATATAATTTGCCGCAGAAATACGCTCACTTGTTTCGCCTGTCGATAAAACATACTGATTGACAAACGGAGAACCAATTAAGTAAATCATGGCTAGAAGCGGTAAAAAAGCATTCTTTGTGATATAAGTTCCGAAAGCAGACGAAGATTTTTGAACTCTACTGTGCCTTCCACCTCTATGGAATGACTGTTTCCCAAGCCATATACTGACTAGAACCATAAAAAATGGCAAAATCGGCAACAGTTGATAAGCTCCCCGATCTGGCAAAAAGAAAACAAACACAACAAGAAAGAGAGAGGCTAAAAAACTAAAGAGTTGTAGAAATTGTTCTAAAGAATTCGTTGGCAATGAAAAACTTCTCACCCAAGTCACAACTACGCCAAGCCCAATAATGAGCCCACCATAAAGCAAACCATTGTACAATAAATGCTGTCCTGAAAAATGCAAGCTATCCCAAGGATAAAGAATCTGACTAACGGCGAGCCCAAAACTGCCATTCAAAACCGTATAATAACCTAGCGGATAAAATACAAGCGAGAATCCTACCAAAATGGCAAATAATTGATACAGACCGTGCGCTTTTTTCTTTGCCCAAATATTATAAACTAGCAGAGCAAGGAAAGTCACCAAATAAAATACAAGGCTCGTCACCGGATCAATCATAAACATCAGCGCACCAAGTGCTCCAAAGCCAATAAAACCTCTGTCGCTTGCTTCTCCTGTCACATAACGCATCAGAAAGTACAGCGACCCAAAGACAAATGGGAAAGCAAAAATACTAGAGTATAAGCCGCCCCAGCCTAAAGCGAGCGTCAAACAATAGAATAAAGAAAGGATTTTGATAGAAGTGTTTTTTACAGCTGTTAATTGATATACGATTTTAAACAGATAAATTCCTGCAACAAACAAAGCCAAGCATTGCATTGCCGCAAAGAAAATATTGCCCATGAAGAGACTACCCGCCCAATTAGCTAGATAATAAAGCAGACCACTCGTTCCATAAATATTTCCATAAATAACCTGCCCTTGCGCCATTGCCCAACCTGCATATAAATTTTGAGATTGCAGATTAGTAGCAAGGTTGGTCAAAAATGGATTGGCAACACTTAAAACGCTCAATAATAAGCTCCACAAAAATAAAACGACAAAAGGAGTCGACATTGGCTCTATAAAAACCGATTTTTTTTCGTTCTCTTCGTGAAGCGTCTCTACTACTGTCTCTTTCATCTCTTGTTCAGGCATTGTATCGTACATAAAGATTCTCCTTGATATCAGTCTTATCTAGTATATCAAAATCTTCCCTATCTGTCAGCTTGATTCTGACAGGTTCTGCATCTTTTGCAAAAGTAAAGTGTAGTATTCCAATTCTCGAAAACGATGATAACTTACAGCCGCATACTCTTTCAAAAATTCCTTTTCTTCACTTGTTAAATCGATAACCATTCTGCCTCCTTTTACTAGATTATTCGTAAAAAAGAAAAATTCCTCTTATTGCAAGAAGAATTTTATAGCATCGGTGCAAATAATTCGACAATTTCTTTAATCAAGCGTTGATACCAGGTATTTTTAATGGTATCTTCATGTATTTCTTGTGAGGTTTCAAACAATTCCTCAAAATCTCGCTTCAAGTCAAACATAGAAGGCGTTTTATACATCAAAACAGCATTTTCATAGTGATGAACTAAGCTGCGGTAATCAAAATTGATTGTTCCGACAACACCAAAATCATCATCAGCCACTACATGCTTACTGTGAATAAAGCCCGGTGTATACTCATAAATCCGAACCCCAGCCGCCATTAAATCAGGATAAGCTCCTCGCGTAATAAGCTGAATGATTTTTTTATCCGGAATATAAGGTGTCACAATGCGGACATCTACCCCCCGCATAGCAGCATTTTTGATGTCTTCCGTCAAATCATAATCAATGATTAAATACGGCGTGGCAATATACACATAATCTGTCGCCTGGCTGATTATATTTTGATAGACATTTTTACCCACTTGAGCTTTATACATGGGCTTCGGGCCGCTTCCATACGGAATATAGAGCCCTGACGCATCTACAGCTTTGTTGTCCAAATGATAGCGATCGAAATCACTGATTTTCCCACGGTTGATATACCAGTTCATCAGAAACAGCCGTGTCAAGGCTTTTACAGCGCGCCCGTTCAGACGAATCCCACCGTCTTTCCAGTGACCAAATCGCTCGATGTGATTGATATATTCATCTGCCAGATTGATGCCACCAGTATAGCCAATCTGCCCGTCAACGACGAGAATTTTACGATGATCTCGATTATTATAAGCCACCGTCATCCGCGGAATCACTTTGTTAAACTTATGAGCGTCAATCCCCATAGCCTGCAATCGGCTAGTATAATCTCCCGGAAGAGTTGCCATACAGCCAATGTCATCATAGAGCATTTTCACTTCCACACCTTGGGCTGCCTTTTCACGCAGAATATCCAAAATACTATTCCACATGATACCTTCTTCCACAATGTAATATTCTAAAAAAATAAATTTTTCTGCTTTGCGTAAATCTTCCAGCATTTTCTGGAACATCTCTTCTCCCAAAGGGAAAAATTGCGATTCCGTGCCGTCGTAAACATCCGCATTATGATCCATGCTGAGAAGCGACTTAATAATCCCGTAAGCTGATTTATCTGTCTTTTTCAAGTCTAACCGCAACTCATAGCTATTGTCCTCACGAAATTTCATCTGATCCATATTTTTCAACTGTTTCAGCTCACTTCTGGACAATCGGCGCTCACCAAACATCAAATAAAGCAAGGGACCAATGACTGGAACAAACGCTACCAAGAGCCAAGTTACTTTGCTTTCTGGTGTCATTGAGCGATTGACAATCGCTAAAATCGTTGCCAGACTGAATAAAATCACAAAGACAATCCATAAAGTAGGTGTCCAGCGACCAAGCCAAAAGAAAAACCAAAAAATGAGTGCAAGTTCTAGTACCATGATAATAATACTGAAACCATATTTTGACATCAATAGCTGAAATTTCCTAAGATTCATTTTCTCTCCCTGTTTTTACTTAGTACTAGTATAACGGGGATTTCCTAATAAATCAAGCCAGAATCACTCATTATTCGATATTCAAAGTATTTTTTCATTAGAGCAAAAAAGAGTAAAAGAAAAGTTGTGGTTCGTAACCATCAACTTTTCCTCACTCCCTTATTCTAAGTGCTAACTGACATATTGCCTGTTCCCTTTTCACTCCCGCATGCTTCAACAATCTGGAGAGTGGCTAAAATTTGCTCCAGTCCCAGACAGGCTATTGCTTCGTTAAAACGACTGTATCATTTTCTCCATTTTCTTGCTCAATATCCTCAATCGTTAACCGTTTGCCATCAATCATATAACGCTCAATGTCATCACCAATCGTCATTCGCTGATTTGTCGGATCAATGCTCACCTGTTTTACTTTCTCTTTACCGTTTGGCTCTTTTTCTGTCCACGTACCACTATTTCCTTTGATAACCAAAGTAATCTCATCTTCTTCGTCCATACCTTTATAAGTACCGTCTAATTTTTCTGACGAATTTTCTGCAATAGTTGGCGAATCACTACTCTCACTTGAGACTGTAGTTGATTGGCTGCTTGAGACAGATTGAGAGGACGGTGAAGTTTGGTTAGACTTGGTACACGATGTCAAAATGATAAGTCCTATCAGAAAAAATGCGACGTAGCTGAATTTCTTTAATTGTGCCATTTTTATCCTCCTTTACTTACATTTCTATTATACCATTCACCATTCTAATCAGTCAATTTCTTTCTCCAAAAGAAAAGCACGAACTTCCGCAATAAAATAAAGAGAACCTGTTACAAAAAGGAGCTGATTGTCATTAGCGCTTTTAATAAATTGTTCGATAAAGTCCTGATAAGAGGCAATGTAGAGACCATTTGTAAAGTCCTGTTCATTTGCTGCACCGTCATCCTCAAAAGTCGTTACGAACAACTGCACATGAGGCAATTCCTGCTGAAGATAAGACAGCATCCCCTGATAATTTTTGCGTTTCAAAGCACCGAATAAGAGAAAGATTTCTTTTTGTCCTTGCTGGCGAATAAACTCCACCAAACGTGACAAAGCGGGTAAATTGTGAGCCCCGTCCAAATAAATTCCTCTCTCAAAATATTCCAGTCTCCCTGCCCAATGGGTCTCTTGCAAAGCCTTGCGTATCCATTTTACTTGTGGTTGCCAATTTTGCTGTTTCATGAATAAAAGAAAACTTTGCAAAGCAACAGCTGCATTTTCTTCCTGATAAGTACCTTTGAGACCCAGCTGTAAGCCAACTATCATTTTATCTTGATTAGAAAATTGTCCTTTTGAAAATGAAAAATCCCTACCGTGTTCATACAAAACGACTCCCAACTCATCTGCGCGCAATTCGCAGACCCTTCTAGCTTCTTCAGCCAGCGGCCCGATAACAGCTCGTTCCTTTTTCTTGAAAATTCCTGCTTTCTGCTCCGCAATTGCTACTATGGAGTCTCCTAATGTTTCTTGATGATCCAATCCTACAGACGTTACAACCGCAACATCTCCTATCACTACATTTGTTGCATCTAAAAGTCCACCAATTCCCACCTCAATTAAAGCCACATCTACCTGCTCTTCTTCGAAATACAATAAAGCTATGAGTGTTAAAATTTCAAAATAAGATAATGAATCTTGTGTCCGCAAAAGTTGCCTTTCCATTGCTTGAATACGACGCCCAATTCTAACAAAATCCTTGTCAGAGATTGGTTTATGATTGACACAAATCCGATCATAAATGCTCACCATATGAGGTGACGTAAAGGTTCCCACCTTCTTTTTATGCTCTGCAAATAATTGACTCATAAAAGCAATGCTTGAGCCTTTTCCGTTCGTTCCTGTCACATGAATAATGGGATAATTTTCTTCCGGATGATCCAAAAGACTTATAGCCTGTCTCATTCGCTCTAAACCAGAGCGAAAATTTAAACCAATGCGACTCTCTAGCCACGTTTCAATTTCATTCATATTCTTCTCCCAGCAAAAAGGGAGTGAAACAGAACCAGACTTTGGTTCATGTCACACCCCACAATTTACTTGAATGGCTGGAACTCTTGCTCCACATGGGAATTAACCAACCACTCATTCGTATACCATAAAATAACGATTCACACAGCCTTTTAATCTCTTCATCGTCTGGAATACGAAAAGCTAGTGTACGCAATTTTTATTCTTCCATAAAGCTATTGAAAACTTCTTCAATCATATCCCATTCAGCATCTGAATCTTCTGGGATTGGTTGCAAATCGCCTTCTGTTCCGTCCTCATTTTCAGTAAACGAGTAAGCTTGAATTTCTACCTCGCCATTTTCATCTTCTTCTGCGCTAGCTGGAATTAAGAGAACATAGTTTTTACCAAATTCTTCTTTTCCGTCAATGGTCAAGAGAATTTCAAACAAAGTTTCATTTCCTTGCTCGTCTACTAGCGTAATCAACTCACGCTCTTCGTGTTCATGGTCATGGTTATGATCGTGTGCCATGTTTTCTCCTTTATTATTAAAAATTTCGATCTAAATAATTCTGCAATATGAGCTGCGCTGCGAGCTTATCAATCACTTTTTTTCGCTTCTTTCTACTCACATCCGCTTGCTCAATCAGCATTCTTTCCGCAGCTACCGTTGTTAGACGCTCATCTTGGTATTCAACTGGCAAATGAAATAATTGCTCAATCTTAGCACCATAAGCTTGACTTGCTTCTACACGTGGTCCGCTTGTATTGTTCATATTTTTAGGGAGTCCTACAACGAACTTATTAACCTTATATTCTTTTACAAGCTCACTCAAACGATCAAAACCAAATTCCCCTTTTTCTTCATCAATAGGAATAATTTCAAGTCCTTGAGCTGTAAAACCAAGTGGATCACTAACTGCGACACCAACTGTTTTTGAACCAACATCTAACCCCATAATTCTCATTAGAGATCAATGCCTTGCCCTTTCAAATAATAACGAACTAATTCTTCTACAATCTCATCACGTTCATATTTACGAATTTGATTTCGTGCATTATTGTAGCGAGGTACATACGCAGGATCACCACTAAGCACGTATCCTACGATTTGGTTGATTGGGTTATAGCCCTTTTCATTCAGCGACACATAGACATCTTTCAATGTTTCACTAATCTCTTTTTTGTTTGAATCATCAAGATTAAAACGTACTGTCTCATCTGTAAATCCCACAATTACACCTTCTTTCACTAGAATATCCATATTATAGCACATTTCAATACTTTTCACAAATGAAAGAGGTTGAAAAAGGGAGTGGGACAAAAATCGGTAATTTCGAAGAAATTTGATTTTGTCGTCCCACCCCCGCACAGTTGAGTAGGGATGTAAAGGTTTATTTATCAACCGAATAGAACCCACTCAACCACTGCGACTTGCAAGAAACTCATAAAAATCTGACGAGGTTAAGGACTTTTGTCCCAGCCTCTTTTTGTTTCATTATACACCTATAAAATCATGGATTTGCAACTTCTTTAGCTCCAGCTGCCTTGACAGACTCAATATATTGTTTTGGTGTTAAATTTTTAATAGTTGAAAACATAGAGCCATATGTATCTAGTTTTGATGCTTCATCAAGGTTGATTTTGCTCATATCAATATTGATTGTAACTTTAATAATATAGTCTTTTGTAATGTCTGTTTTAACATCAACACCGCCCAAAGACTTAAATTTATCCAATCCTGCGGCCTTTTCAAAAGCAGAAATCAAGTGCGGCTTAGTGCTTTCTAAATCTTGACCCGCTAATACACTCTTCATATTTTCAGGAAGTATTTGTTCAAGATTTATCACAAACTTCTTAAAGGTTTTTCCTTCATAAGAAATAGTTTGCGTAAGTGTTTGTTCAATCCCTTGGACAGTCTGTTTTTGTTGAAAAGACTTGGTCACAACAGAATCCTTTTTCACAACACTCGAACCAGTCTTACTATCCCCTGACTGATTCTGACCGGATTTTTGACCACAAGCTGTGAGCAGCAACAAACTTGCTCCTAACAAAACAACCGATTTTCTCATAAAAATATCCTCCTTGTATTTTAGAGCTTTATAAGAATAGTATACCATCTTTTGTAAGCGTTGTCAAAACGGCCTGTCTAAAAAGGCAACCAATGATTGACAGTTATTGATTGACTTCCGTTGCACCACTCGCAATCTGATTTTCAACATATTCTTTTGGTTTCATTTTTAAAAATTCTTTTAATTTCATATTTTTTAAATATTCAGTATCAGCGGCCTTATTAACATCCAAAACTTGAAAATCAAAAGTATGAACTCGCTTCAATTCTTGATCATTTATAATTTCCAAAGAGGTCGAAAAACCTTCCAAACTTTTTGCTTGTGTAAATTTTTCATCTTCAGCCAAAGATTTCTCCAATAATTTTTGCGCTTCAGCAACTCCAACTTCCGCAACTACTTTTTTCATTTCTTCTTTCATCGGCATGATTTGCTCAATCGTTAAACTTAAAAATTGATCGCCTTTGTAAGTAATTGTTTGTGTTTGTTGAATCCCTTCAGCTGTTTTAGGGAATGATAAGGTTTTTGTCACAACTGTTTCTTTTTCAGCGTTTGCAATAACTGGCAACGTACTATCAATTGATTGCTTGCTTGTTTTTGATTTTGTTTCTTTTTTTTGACCACATCCTGCTAAGACTGTAAGAATAATGGTTAATAGAATCAGGCTTCTTTTCATAGATTAACTCCTCCTCATTCTTTATTTTATCATATTTTTAATATCAATAAACATCGAAATAAAAAAAGAGTGGAAATTCCACTCTTTACAAGGCTGCGCGTAAACGCGCTTCTGTATTTTCAACATTACGAACCGAGCGAGGTAAGAATGCACGAATATCATCTTCTTTGTATCCTACTTGAAGACGTTTATCATCTACTAGAATAGGACTTTTCAAAATACGTGGCGTTTCCATAATCAAATCAATCACTTCACTCACACTCAATTCTTCGATATCTACGCCTAAACCTTTTGCATAACGATTTTTTGAAGACACAATACTTGCAACTCCATTTTCAGTTTTTGTTAGAATATCTAACAACTCTTCTTTTGTAATCCCTTCTTTACCAAGATTTTGTTCTTTATAAGTTAACTGGTGAGCATTGAGCCATGTTTTTGCTTTTTTACAACTAGTGCAACTTGAGACAGTATAAATTGTAATCATGTAAGTACTCCTTTCGCCACACGGTACTATTATCATACTATATTATACCACAAAATCCCTCCGTCTTGCGACCTATTTTTAAAAAATTATTCCTCAATCTCAATCGCGTCATCCAAATCTAGTGTGACTTCCTCTACTTTGTTTGTTGATTTGGTTGCTTCTGCATTTTTTTCATCTTCAGCATCATCCTCAATCAAACCGTAATGCACTCGAACTTTATGATCAATTTCATCAAAAATTTCTGGATGATCCGCCAAGTATTTCTTAGCATTTTCAGACCCTTGACCAATCTTTTCATCATTATAAGAATACCAAGCACCCGCTTTTTTGATAATATCAAGGTCTGTCGCAATTTTAATCAACTCGCCTGTTTTAGAAATTCCTTCACCATACATGATTTCTACGAAAGCTTCCTTGAATGGCGGAGCAACCTTATTCTTCACAACCTTAATCTTAGTTTCCTTACCAACATTGGTATCTTTTTCATCACCAGTTCCCTTGATTTGGGTATTTCCGCGAACATCCAAACGAACAGACGCATAGAATTTCAAGGCACGACCACCAGGTGTTGTTTCTGGATTTCCAAACATAATACCAACTTTTTCACGCAATTGGTTGATGAAAATCGCAATTGTCTTCGTTTTGTTAATAGAAGCAGACAATTTACGCATAGCTTGACTCATCATCCGCGCTTGCAAGCCAACGTGGCTATCTCCAATGTCTCCGTCAATTTCAGCACGCGGTACGAGGGCGGCCACGGAGTCAATAACTACCAAATCTATCGCACCAGAGTCAATCAATTTACCAGCAATTTCAAGGCCTTGCTCGCCTGAGTCAGGTTGAGAAAGTAAGAGTTCATCAATATTAACCCCAAGAGCCTGCGCATAAGCTGGATCAAGAGCGTGTTCTGCATCAATAAAAGCTGCAATACCGCCTTCTTTTTGAGCCTGCGCCACCGCATGAAGAGCTACGGTCGTCTTACCAGAAGACTCTGGTCCATAGATTTCAATAATCCGCCCCTTTGGATACCCTCCTGCACCAAGAGCGATATCTAATGCCAAACTACCTGAACTCATGACTTGAACTTTTTGTTCAGCACGCTCACCTAGGCGCATAATTGCTCCCTTACCAAAATCTTTTTCAATATTTTTAAGTGCAGTGTCTAGCGCTTTTTGACGTTCCTCGCCAAATTTCTTTGAAATTTCTTCTAATTTTTTTTGTTTTTTCGCCATTTATTTCTCCTGTATAATGATAAATTATTTTTTTGCCTATCTAATTATTGTAGCATATTTTCGTTTTTTAATAAAGTTTTTCGTAGCAGATTGAAAGCATGCAGAACGGCTATTTTACGTACATCTGTCCGACTGCGACCGGCAATATTAACCTTAATAGACTGAACATCCCCTGTGGTTGCTAAACCGATATAAACTGTCCCTGCTGGATGTCCTTCTAAGCTGTCTGGACCTGCCACACCTGTCAAGCTCACCGCATAGTCACTAGCGGTCAATTTTCTTGCCTGCTCAGCCATTTTCTCCGCTGTAAAAGCTGAAACTACCCCATGCTTTTCTAAGTCTGTCAAGGGAATGCCCAGCATTCGGCTCTTTTCCTCCATACTGTAGGTAACAAAGCCACCACTAAAAACATTGGAGGCTCCAGCAAAGTTTGCCAAAGTTGCTTGAAAGAGTCCTGCAGTCAAACTTTCAGCTGCTGTGACGGTCTTTCCTGCTCTTCTCAACAGTTCAAAAGCTGTTTGTCCCAGAGAATTATCATCTCCATAAGCATAGAAAAGATCTGCTAAATGTTGTTTCTCAAAAGTCTGTACAGCTAAAATTTTCTTTTCTAAATGGGCAAACTTAATATCTGCTTCATTTTGACTAGCAGCCTTGGTGGACAATCGCAATGTCACCTCTCCCGTCTTAGCATAAGGAGCAATGGTCGGATCGGTCTGATTATCAATTAAATCTCCTAAAAGGGTTACTAATTGACTTTCACCGATACCAAAGAATCGCAAGACTCTTGAATACAATTTTTGACCAGTTGCTAACAGCGGAACCAGCTCATTATCTACCATAGGCTTTAATTCACTAGGCGGTCCGGGGAGAACAACATAAGTCACACCACCGACTTCAATCACGCCTCCCACCGCAAGTCCGGTTTCGTTTTGGAGAGGAGTCGATCCTTCCACTATCTGAGCTTGCCGCTCATTATTTGGTGTTCGAGCATAATCCGGTCGACTTGCGAAAAAGTGGTCCAATTTCTCCGTAGCCATTCGGTCAAATACCAACCTACGATTTAAGAATTTTGCCAAAGTTTGCTTAGTCAAGTCATCTTCTGTTGGGCCTAATCCTCCAGTTAAGATGACCAAATTACTACGATTTCGAGCAATTTCTAAAATGGATAACAGACGAGCTTCATTATCTCCAACCGCTGTTTGGAAATACACATCTACACCCAGACTCGCTAATTTTTCCGATAAAAATCGGGCATTTGTATTGACAATCTGACCTGTCAGAATTTCAGTACCCACAGCAATAATTTCTGCTTTCATAGAACCTCCTACCTTACTATTCGCAATTGATTTTATTTTATCACAAAAAATCTTAAAAACTTCATTTTAAGAAAAGAATCTGTAAGCAAATTGATAAGACTAAGAATTTTTCAAAAAGAAAAAGTCTGGAATTGCCAGCCTTCTAATTTATAACTATAATTGTGTCACATCAATAATATGATTACCTCGATTATGGGAGTGAGGTAGAACTCATCTTGAAAATTTTTAGTTCGTAATCTCACCTCCGCAAGCTTGCTCAACAGTCTGGGAGACTGTTGAGACGGTGGATAAAGAAAATAAAGTTTTCGTCAAAAGTGTTTTTGCGAGCTTGAAAAGCTAATACCCTGAGACTTGCTTCGCATCACCACAAAGCCGTGCTTTGAGCAATCAGCTACTACATCATTGATTTATCGCTTTATATACTTTGAAGTTGGAGACTTTCGCCCCAGCCTCTTCAAAAATGAGGATTAGCTTAGCAAAACTAGGGTTTATATAAAAAAACAGACAATTTTGTACTGCCTGAGTGCCTTTAGTTTGCTGTGTTAGATAGAATCAAATGTGATAAAATAAAGAAAACAAAACATTTAAGGAGATTTAATGATGTGGGCAGTTTTTGCATTTCTTTCTGCTTTATTTGCAGCACTAACATCTATCTTATATCTTAGCCAAAATCGGGATTTCTGGCGTCAATTCTAATCTAGCGACAGCTATTCGGACAGTGGTCGTTGTTTTAATGGCTTGGGGGGATGGGCTTTTTGACCAAAGGGCAACTCGGTCTTGCTAACATCAGCAAGAAAAGTTGGATTTCCTTGATTTTATATGGATTGGCGACGGGCGCTTCCTGGCTCTGTTATTACCGAGCATTGCAGGAGGGAGAAGCATCCAAGGTCTTCCTATTGATAAACTTAGTGTTGTCCTCACACTCATTCTTGCTTTTATCTTTCTCCACGAGGATTTTACTATGAAATCCTTGTTTGGCAGCATTTTGATTACGATTGGAACTTTGGTCATGGTTTTGTAGTGATGTCATATCATCATAAATACAACAATATTACGAAAAATATAAAACAGTATCGGTCAATAAATATTGCACTGACTGCTCACATAAAAGATAGCAAAGCTATTAAAATCGTTTGATTGTTTTTCTTGCTGGATTAAAATCGCAAGTCTCCTCATGGTCATTGACGAGACCTGCCGCCTGCAGGAAAGAATAGACACAGACTGGTCCTACAAATTCAAAGCCTCGTCTCTTCATATCTTTAGCCAGTTTTTCAGACAATGGAGTCTTGGAGGGCATCTGCTTGTAGTCCTTGACAGGATTGTCAATCGGTGTAAAGTCTACAAAAGACCAGATATAATGATCAAAACTGCCAAATTCTGCCTGTATTTTCAGAAAAGCTCGGGCGTTGGCACGTGTTGCATAGATTTTTCGACGATTTCGGACGACGGCAGGATTTTGTAAAATGCCTTCTAACTCCGCATCTGTCATGACTGCCGCCTGATGAACATCATAGCCATGAAAAGCTTGTCGGAAGGCTGCTCGTTTATTAAGAATAGTCTCCCAAGACAGTCCTGCCTGATAGGTCTCTAGGCAGAGCAACTCAAATAAAGCCTGCTCATCATGCAAAGGAATCCCCCACTCTTGGTCATGATAAGCGACATATAAAGGGTTATTCTCTTTTACCCAGCTACATCGTTTCATCTTTTCTCCTTTATTTTACCAGCATTTTGAGGGCAGATTTGATATAGTTTTCCGCGGTATCATTGGTTCCTTCAAAGAATTTCTTAATTTTCTTGAGTTCAGCCGCCTTGTATCCCAGAGCTAGCATGGCTTCCATGGCTTCTTCCAATTCTTGATTGTCACTAGTAGCTGCAACAGCAACTTGCTTAGGAGCAACACCTGTTGCCACAACCTTGCCTTCTAAGTCCAGCACCATCTGCTGGGCTGTTTTTTTGCCGATTTTAGGAAATTTTGTCAGATAAGTGATGTTTTTCTGCTCAATAGCCTGCACCAAACCGGCATTATCATCGGCAGCGATTATCGCAAGAGCAGAAACAGGTCCAATACCAGAAACCGAAATCAAATTGAGAAAAAGCTGCTTTTCATCCTCTGTGCGAAAACCGTAGAGGAGCTGGGCATCCTCTCTGACCACCTGATGAACAAAAACTTGAATCTCCTGATTGACCTGACCTGAATAGGCATAGGGATTTGCCACATGCAGGATATAGCCAATTTGCCCCACCTCCACTACAATATATTTGGCTGTGATTTTACTTAAAATTCCTTTAAAATATTCGTACATGACTTCTCCTTTTCAACCCTTTTAGTATATCATATTCTGAGCGCAGAAACTGCAAATAAAAGCGCAACCTCCGGTTGACAAAAAGGAAAGCTGGCTATATGTTCAAGTTCTCTCAATCATGGTACAATACAAGTAGAGAAATATGAAAGGAGATTTAGCAAATGCAAATCAATAAACGAATTTTTGAACTGCGAAAGGAAAGAGGCTGGTCTCAGGATCAACTGGCGGAAAAGGTCAATGTCTCCCGGCAGAGCATCTCCAAGTGGGAATCTGCTCAGGCCCTGCCGGAAATCGAGAAGGTCATCGAACTGAGCAAAATCTTTCAGGTGACGACGGATTATCTGCTACTGGATCAGGCAGATGAGAAAGAAGCCAGACCCAAGTGGACTACTTCGGAAAGCGAGGGCTATCAACAGGAGGTCAGAAGCTTTGGTCTGGTCAACGTCCTCTATATCCTTTTTCTGGCCATCACCCTCTTCTTTTTCGCAGGAGGACTCTATCTTCCCTGGAATCCATCCCTCATCTTTTTCCTCTTCTTTCTATCTGCCGGCGCAGCCTTAGCCTGCAAGAGGTATCTGACCATCAAGAAAACTTACTTGGATCAGATAACTAACTTTAGAGTAGAAAGTGCTGAACATCAAGAACCCCATTCCTATAGCCAAACATCTTAAATCACTGCTGAAACTCACTTACAGATAAAATCTTAAAAACAGAAGCTGAGACAAAAGTGCTCAGCTTCTTTTGTTTATATAGTCAGAATTATAAGACGCAGTGGTTTGAAGAAGCTCTAGTGACTTTAGTCAATGTAGAGTTTCCCATGCACAATTGATTAGGCACTTTAGTGCCAATCAATCACTGCTGAGTGGACTCTAATACGTTGATAACTCAACTTTTCCAGTCCTTTTGACCCAAGTTTCACTTGACTTTATTTCCAGCCTCGAAGGGTTCCCCAAACCTTTCGAGCTGTGCGGAGGTGGGACGATGAAATCAAGTTTCTACGAAACTACTGATTTCATCGTCCCACTCTCTGTTTTAGAGCTTTTATAAATAGTTTTAATACTTGCCCAATTCTCTCAGGCTAGTATGGTTTTCCTGAATCCGACGGAACATTTTTCCCATATCAGATTTGGTGAAGTTGACCAAAACGGGACGACCGTGAGGGCAGTTGTAGGGATTGTCGCATTGTGATAACTGAAAAATCAAATCACGCGCTGAATAGTCATCTAAACTGTGATTGGCTTTAATAGAGCGTTTGCAACTCATCATAATAGCCAGCTCAGCGCGATATTTCTTGATAGAGACTTCCTTGGTTAGAAGCAGCATATCGCACATCTCATAAATACCTGATTCGATCTCCTCTTCCTTAAGCCAAATGGGATGTTCACGAAGAATAAATTGATTAGTTCCGTATTCTTCAAGGAAAACACCGACTTCTTCTAAAAGAGTCATTCGTTGTTTCAGACGCAACATATCATCAGCTGGAAATTCAAAGATATAGGGAACCAGAAGCTGCTGCTGACTAGCATCTACATCTCCGATTTTTTCACGGTAATATTCGTACTTTACTCGCTCTTGAGCTGCATGTTGGTCAATAATATAAAGGCCACCGTTTCCTTGAGCAAAAAGGTAGGTGCCGTGCATTTGCCCGAAATATTCCAATTCTGGAAACGTTGAAGTTTCTTCTCCATTTAGCTTATCTAAAGCTCTCTCTAAGCTCGCCTGATCCAGCTCTGGATGATCTAGTTGATTGTAAGAAGGAGATTGCCTTTCTGCAAATTTGACAGAAGCAGCTTTTGAATTGAGTTCATCTGTATCAGCAGATTGTTGGTCTAATCGGGCAGATTCCTCAAAAGAAGGTTGAGCTTCTGACACTTGTGGTTTCACAAAGAAGTCATTTCTTTCTTTATCGTAATAAAGTCGGTTCTCTTTGAGAGGGAGGCTGGTCTGTTCAGGCTTAATTGCTCGGTTAATGGTTGATTTGGCTAAATTCTCTAATGCGTCCGGAATCAAATCTTGCTCTTTCAAACTTGCAGCAATAGCTTGCGATATCAAGACCATGAGCTCTCGCTCCTTTGAAATCCGCACTTCTTGCTTGGTCGGGTGAACATTGACATCAGCAAGATATGGGTCAATCCGAATATCAATCACAGCAATCGGAAAACGTCCCACCATGAGCTTGCTACCATATCCATCTAAAATAGCTCGATTGAGTAGGAAATTCTTGATGTAGCGACCATTGATGAGGATAGTAATGTAATTCCGATTAGCCCTTGTTAATTCTGGCAAACTAATATAGCCTGATACTTCAAAATCCAAATCAGATGCTAAAATTTCAATCATTTTTTTGGCTGTTGTCAGTCCATAAATGCCAGCAATTGCTTGACGCAGATTTCCTGTTCCTGCTGTCCGTGTCATCTCTTTACCGTCATTAACAAGAGTGAAAGCGACCTCCGGATGAGCCAAGCTCAAACGGTTAATCACATCTACAATGTGAGATAGTTCCGCTTGTTGACTTTTCATATATTTCAAGCGAGCAGGCGTGTTGAAAAAAAGGTCTTCCACTTTGATTTTGGTGCCCCTAGGACAGCTACTTGGCTCTAAAGTCTCAACTTCTCCACCTTGCGCAATCAGAAGCGTTCCATGTGCACCACTACTTGTCGCAGTTTCAATCGTCAAACGTGAAACAGAGGCAATGGATGGAAGTGCCTCGCCCCGAAAGCCCAATGTCCGAATTCGAAAAAGGTCGGCTTGTTTCTTGATTTTACTAGTAGCATGCCGCCGTAAAGCCAAGGAAACCTCCTCATGCTCAATTCCTTCACCATTATCAATGACTTGAATGCTCCTGAGTCCCGCTTCTTCAATCTCAACTATAATCTGAGTGGCACCAGCATCAATAGAATTTTCTATTAACTCCTTGACAACGCTGCTAGGTCGCTCAATAACCTCACCTGCTGCAATCTGATTAGCAAGATTTTCTGGTAGTTCAATAATTTTTGACATAGTTTTCTCCGTAAGTATTCTAGCTATTATTATAACATAAAGCTGTTTTTCTATCAGAAGTCTGGTGTGAGAGGAACACACATCGTTTCCTAGAAAGGACCAAATAAACAGGCAAAGCAACCACTTAGGCAAAAGCTCTTGTTTTCCTAGCTAAAATAATGTTTAATAGACTTAGGAAAAACGAATCCTCCTTGCAACGAAAGTCAGCAGCAGGCAAGATACAATCTAGAAAGAAGGGATGTTTATGAAAGTTCAATTGCATATTGATGAAAAATTTTCAGAAGAAAAGATCATTATTGAAGCGCCTGCTTTGTCGGATTCCGTTCAACAACTACTGACATTTGCTCAACATCTCGGTAGCACTAAAACCATTCGAGCCAAAAAAGAGGAGGAGATTTACCTATTAGATACTGCTGAAATTCAGAGAATTTACACTGAAAACCGCCAAGTTTGGGTTGAAACAGCGACAGACACTTATCTCTTAGGGCTTCCACTTTATCAAGTTTTGGAATTGCTTCCCACTGATTTTCTACAGATTTCCCAATCTGAAATCATTAACATCGAACATATCAATCATCTGAAATTGACTGGTAGTGGTCTGATTCAGATTGCAATGAAAAACGGTCAGATAACTTATTCATCTCGCCGTTATCTCAAAGTCATAAAGGAGAAATTACAGCTATGAAAAAAACATTATTCAGAGATGCTCTAGGAGGCACTGTAATCGGGCTACTCCTATCCACCATCTATTCTTACTTTTTTGCTCCTGTCTATCATCCACTTAATCCTTATTCAGCAGTTGGTCTTTGGATGGAACAGCACCATATTCATGAAGCTTTAGTTGTGCTCTATTGCGCAGTTATCTGGAGCTTTATTGGCTTGCTCTTTAGCCTAGGAAAAGAGCTTTTCAAAAAAGATTGGAGCATCCTCAAAGCAACTATCTGCCATTATGGACTTATGATTTTAGGATTTATTCCTCTAGCTCTTCTGGCCGGCTGGTTCCCAAGCAAACCCATTTTTATCTTACAGCTGATTTTAGAATTTACTGTTGTTTATCTCATCCTTTGGGCAATCCTGTCTTATCTGACTAAAAAGAAAATTGAAAAAATCAATCATCACTTAAACAAACAAAGCAAATAGCAAGAAATAACCGCTGTGCAAAAACTCACGGCGGTTATTTGAGCCCAACTTAGAATGCAGATTGATAGAAAACGATCATAGCTTACTAAATTGTTGTGGTTTGAAGATGAGACCCTAGCTGCAATTCTGGTATGACATTTCAGCAAATTAAGCTGTCAGCCAGTCACATCCACTATAGCTTCAACATTTTAAAGTTTCTTCTTTATCTCTGCCACAGCCAACATCACTTCCATTGGGGTCATATTATAAATGTCCAACTGGCGCAACTCGTCTAAAATAGGTGATTCAGTTGTTTCTGTAAATAAAGACATCTGCTCAGCCACTTGATTTTTTTCACGAGCATCCGCAGGCAATGTATTAGAGATGCCAAAAGATGACTTCTCATTTGCTTGGCTTTCTAATCGTGTCAATATTTGATCCGCTCTTGTCAACAAATCATTTGGCAAACCTGCAATTTTTGCTACATGAATCCCATAAGATTTATCAGCAGGTCCAACCTCAATCTTATGAAGAAATGTTACTTGACCATCTTTTTCTAGGGTTGCTACATGGACATTTTCTAGTTGTGTCAAGCTAGTTGACAGTTCTGTCAACTCGTGATAGTGAGTCGCAAAAAGTGTCTTGGCTCCTGTCTGATTGTGAATATACTCAATAATAGCTTGAGCAAGCGCCATGCCATCATAGGTAGCTGTTCCTCTTCCTAACTCATCAAAAAGAATGAGTGAATTTTCTGTTGCTTGAGAAATAGCATGGTTCGCTTCCATCATTTCCACCATAAAGGTTGATTGTCCAGAAACCAAGTCATCAGCTGCACCAATTCGAGTAAAGATTGCATCAAAAATCGGCAATTGGGCACTTTCGGCTGAAACATAAGAGCCCATTTGAGCCATAATCACAATAATCGCTAACTGCCGCATATAAGTTGACTTCCCACTCATATTTGGGCCTGTAATTAGCTGAACATTAACATTCTCATCCATTGAAATGCTATTAGGAATATAGGTTTGTGCACCCATAACTTTTTCTACGACCGCATGCCGCCCTTTATCAATTTGGATAGAGCGCTGCTCAATAAATTCTGGTCTCACAAAATGTTGCTTTTCTGCTACAGCTGCAAAGCTTTGCAGCACATCAACCGTTGCCAGAGTTTGCGCCAAGGATTGCAGGCGTTTGATATATTTACCAGCTTCCTCACGAATGCGCATAAAAATCTCGTATTCCAAATTAGCTGATTTTTCACGCGCTTCCAACATCTCACCTTCAATACGAGCCAGTTCTTCCGTACCAAAACGCTCCGAATTTTTCAAAGTTGCCTTGCGGAAAAAATGACTGGGAACATGTTCAAGCTGAGAATTGGTGACATGGAAATAATAACCATCTTTTTTATTGTAATCAATCTTCAGGTTGTTAATTCCACTAGCTTCTCTTTCTTTCGCCTCAATATCTGCAATCCAGCTCGTTCCATCTCGCATGACCACTCGATACTTGTCCAAGGTTTCATCAAAACCTGTTTTAATAATATTACCCTCTGTAATGACATTTGGAGCATCCGGCGAAATTGCCAACTGAATCAAGTTTGCCAATTCAGGAATTTCATCCAATTTGGCAATCAAATCTTCCAAAACTGGGCTGTCAATTCCTTTTAAGATTCCCTTAATTTGTGGTACATGACTCAATGTCGCAGCAAGTTGTAATAGATCTTTCGGATTGGTCTTGCCAAACGAAACCCGACTGGCTAAACGCTCAATATCATACACTCCTTTGAGAGTGTCTGATAAGTCACTGCGTTCAAAGAAATGATCTAAAAAGACTTGCACTACATCCTGCCGCTTGACGATTCGCTCTTTATCAATCAACGGACGTTGAATCCACGCTCTCAACAATCGTGTTCCCATAGCTGTCTTAGTCTCATCCATCAGCCAATAAAGGCTCCCGTGCTTCTTTCCTGTCCGAGCATTCTCTGTTAAATCCAGACTTGCCATAGTTGAGTAATCCATCTGCAAGAAATCTTTGATTTCATAATGATGAACTTGTTTCAAATGACTAAGCTCACGTAGCTGCGTTTTATGAACATACTGTAATAACTTTCCAGCTACTTGGCGCTCTAGCGGCGACAAGTCCTTTCCTAGTAGCTGAACATCATCAAATGTAGTTTCTACTTGCGATAAAAGGAGATTCATTTGAATCTCCAATACTTGGCGCTCCATTTCAGACAATTCATACCCTAAGACCACTTCACGCGCTCGCAAGTTTCGGATTTCTCCACAGACCATGTTAAAGTCACTAAGACTTGTGACCTGAAATTCACCCGTTCCCACATCCATATAAGCCAGCCCATATATACCTGACAGCTTATCCAAAGCCACTAAAAAGTTATTCTGACTGTCTGGTTTTGAAGAATCAACTACTGTCCCCGGCGTAATCACCTGTACTACTTCGCGTTTGACTACTCCAACCGCTTTTTTAGGATCTTCCATTTGCTCTGCAATCGCAACTTTATAGCCTGCTTCAATTAAAACATCAATATACTGTTGCACCGAATGGTAGGGAACTCCTGCCATCGGGATTGGATTTTCCGAATTTTTATTACGGCTAGTCAGAGCAATTTCTAAAATCTGTGCTGCATTGATCGCATCTTCATAGAATAATTCATAAAAATCTCCCATACGAAATAGCAAAAAAGCATCTGGATAATCTTTTTTTATATCTAAATACTGTTGCATTCCCGGAGATAGTTTTTCTTTTGTCATTCTCAGCCTTTCCGTTTATTAAATAGCAATGAGAGTCGGACAGAAATTAAATATTTCGGAGACACTTGATTTCGTCATCCCACTCACACTACATCTTGTCATTAGAACTATATAAATAAAGGAAGCTGAGCGCTTCTATCTCAGCTCCATCATCTTCTCCTCTTAATCCATTTTCTCAAGAAGCTGCTCTTCCATTTGTTTTGCAGCTGCTGTATCACGACAGATCACTAAGAGCGTGTTAGCTCCTGCTACCGTTCCTAAAATCAGCTCACCTTTATTGGCATCCACAAAGTTAGCCAGAATAGAAGCATCCCCTAAGCGAGTATGAAGAACCAAGGAAAATTCCGCCCGAGAAACGCCCTCTACATGATAAGACAAGAACTCAACCAAATCGATTTTATTTGTTTCATCTGCTAAAACATAATAAACTTCATTGTTTTTCTTGGCTTTCGTCAATCCAATTTCACGTAAGTCCCGAGAGAGGGTTGTCTGTGTTACAATGATGCCTTGTGCCTTTAAACGATCCTGAATATCTTTTTGTGTACTCAGTTTTTCTTCCTTAATCATTCGCTTAATTAGTTTATGACGTTCACTCTTTTTCATTTTATCCTCAATAATGTATATTTATACTCAAAATTATACCAAAAAAATTGAAGATTCGTCAAAAAATATGTTAAAATACTAGTAAAAGACCAAAGGAGAAACCATGGATAATAAACAATTGATTGCAAGTGAATTGGCTAAGGTCATTGACAGCTTAGACCAAGACGCTATTTTAAATTTACTAGAAAAACCCAAAAGCTCAGATTTAGGTGATATCGCTTTTCCTGCCTTTTCTTTAGCGAAAGTAGAACGAAAAGCGCCTCAAGCGATTGCAGCAGATATTGCAGAAAAAATTGACTCAACAAACTTTGAAAAAGTAGTGGCAACTGGTCCTTATGTTAATTTCTTCCTTGATAAATCAAAAATTTCAGCTCAAGTTATCAAAGAAATTGTAAAAGAAGGAAATAACTATGGGCAGCAAAATGAAGGAAATGGAGAAAATATCACCATTGACCTCTCCAGTCCAAACATTGCAAAACCATTTTCAGTTGGTCATTTGCGCTCAACTGTTATCGGTGATGCCCTTTCTAATATCTTCCGTAAATTGGGTTACAACACCATTAAAATCAATCACTTAGGTGACTGGGGAAAACAATTCGGTCTTTTAATGGTGGCCTATAAAAAATGGGGTAGCAAAGAAGCCGTCGAAGCAAATCCAATTGATGAATTGCTGAAACTGTACGTTCGTATCAATGCGGAAATCGAAACAGATCCTGAGCTTGATGATGAAGGTCGCCTCTGGTTCAAAAAATTAGAAGACGGTGATCCTGAAGCTACTGAATTGTGGCAATGGTTCCGCGACGAAAGTCTGAAAGAATTTAACCGTATCTACAAATTGCTTGGCGTTGAATTCGATAGTCTAGCTGGTGAAGCCTTCTATAATGACAAGATGGACGAAGGTATCAAAATCCTTGAAGAAAAAGGATTGTTGGAAGAGTCTAAAGGAGCTAGCATTGTCAACCTTGATGATGTTAATCTGCCACCAGCTATGATTAAGAAATCTGACGGAGCAACACTTTACATTACACGTGATATTGCGACAGCTATGTACCGTGCTCGCACTTACAACTTCGTTAAAAACATTTATGCTGTAGGTCAAGAACAAGCGAATCACTTCAGACAATTAAAAGCCGTTTTGAAGAAGATGGGATTTGACTGGAGCGATGATATGATTCACGTAGACTTTGGATTGGTCACAAAGAACCGCCAAAAATTGTCTACACGTAAAGGAAATATCATCCTTCTTGAGCCAACCCTTCAAGAAGCTATCAATCGTGCTCAGTCACAAATTGAAGCCAAAAATCCTGACCTTGAAAACAAAGAGGCTGTTGCTCGTGCTGTCGGGGTAGGAGCTGTTAAATTCTACGATTTAAAAACAGACCGTCGCAACGGTTACGACTTTGATTTGGAAGCCATGGTATCCTTTGAAGGAGAAACAGGTCCATACATCCAATACGCTTATGCACGTATCCAATCAATCCTTCGCAAGGCTGACTTCAAGCCAAGTGCTGAAGCAACATACAGCCTAGATGATGCTGAAAGTTGGGAAATCATTAAACTGCTACAAGATTTTGCCCGTGTTGTCAAACGTGCAGCTGACAATTATGACCCATCACTCATTGCAAAATATGCGATCAGTCTTGCACAAGCATTTAACAAATTCTACGCACACACTCGTATCTTGGACGAAAGCCCTGAACGTGACAGCCGTCTGGCTCTCAGCTACGCAACAGCTGTTGTTCTAAAAGAATCTCTTCGTCTTCTCGGCGTTGATGCTCCAGAAAAAATGTAATTTTCTAACCCTATCAAAAAATCCTATCGGTATTTACAACGATAGGATTTTTTATTACATTCCGTATAATTCTTCAATTTTCAGACCAATTCGTTTGACATCTTCATTCAAGCCACGAAGTTCAAATGTGTCCAAGACTGGAAAGCCAAATCGCTCTGCATATTGCTTTGCTGTTAAACAATATTGGTTGTTAAAATTACGATTACCACTACCAACAATGCCAAAACAGCGCTTGTAATTCTCTTCAAAAGCGATAAAGTCACCTAAATCATTGGTAAGAATCTCTACATCTCCATTATCCAAACCATTTCCACCTTCTAAGTAGGTTGGTAAAAAGGCTACAAAGAACTGAGACATGGCGTAAAATGGTCGCTCCTCTTTCACCATATCTTTTATATCCACCTGCTCAATCTCGGCATCTTCATGTCGCTCTTGCAAAAAAGCAGACAAACGTTTGATAAAACTCGCTGTGTTGCCACTTAAACTAATATAAACTAAGGAAATCTTCATATTTTCTCACTTTCTAAAAATAAAACACATCTATCATTCTCTTAAAATTTTAAGCTGATAGATATGTTTTGTCAACTATTGTAATTCTTCTTTTGCTAAGTCTTGTTGCTGCCGTTTCATCTTGAAAAAGACAATAACAAGGAAAAGAATATTAAATGCAAAATAAATAATGGTCAAAACTCTTGTCGATGAGATTGCTGTGGCACGCATCGTTTGATCTTTATAAAGATTGTTGAGTGGCATACCACCGATATAATTGTAAATTGTCCCAATAATTCCTAATAGCACATAAGCAATATAGGCAAAATTAGCGTATAGAATATTTTTCTTGACGATAAACACAATGGCAGTAATCAACAGTAGAATGGAAAGGATAACTAATATTTTATGCGGAATATTATGAAGAAAGACAAGACTTCTTTCAGTTACTTCCACGATTTGCTTCACAACCGTTTCAGACAATCCTTTATAAGAACTTGTATTCGTTATTTTTTCACTGCCAAAAAAGGTACCTACAAATGTAAAAGATGATAGAATGGCTGATAGTGTCAGCAAGACATATAGATAAATTGGTCGTTTTTTCACAATAATCCTCCTCGTTGTGAAAAAGTTTTCAGTTTTATTTATTATAACGTAAGCAGTCAAAAATGGCAACAAAAGTTTCACTAGTGTCAATTATTTTTTTCAAACAAAAGCCCCTCAACTATCAATCAAGGGGCCCATTCGCTATTGAACTAGTTCAAATGCCAAATTTCATCGTTATATTGAGCAATCGTACGGTCAGCAGAGAAGAAGCCTGCTTTTGCAATATTGACAAGAACTTTTTCAAGCCAGACGTCACGGTCTTCATAATCCGCAAACATGCGTTCTTTTGTTTCGATATAATCTTCCAAGTCAAGAAGCGTCATGAACCAGTCTTTATTGATCAATTCATTGTAAAGTCGTTCCAAGCGCTCTTTCTTACCAACTGCAAGAACAGCATCACTGACAATGAAATCAACCAGCGGTTTGATTGCTTTACGAGCATAGAATTCACTTGACTTATAAGCTTCTTTGGCATACAAATCAATAACTGTTTCAGAATCTTCACCGAAGATATAAATGTTGTCATCACCGACTAATTCATGAATTTCAACATTTGCACCGTCTGAAGTACCAAGCGTTAAAGCACCATTTAGCATGAATTTCATGTTACCAGTACCTGAAGCTTCTTTAGAAGCAAGGGAGATTTGCTCAGAAATGTCACCGGCTGCAATTAAGAAGCTAGCTGCTGTTACATTGTAGTTTTCAACCATGACGACTTGCAAGTATGGAGAAACTTCTGGGTCGTTAGCAATTACTTCTGACAAGCAAAGGATTAAATGAATAATATCTTGCGCAATCGTGTATGCTGGAGCAGCTTTCCCACCAAAGAAGACTGTAATTGGACGCGCAGGAATGTTTCCAGCCTTGATATCCAAATATTTGTGAATGACATAAAGAGCATTCATTTGTTGGCGTTTGTACTCGTGAAGGCGTTTGATTTGGATATCAAAGATCGATTCAGGATTGATTTCAACACCTTGGTGCTCTTTCAAGTGACGAGCTAATTTCCGTTTGTTGTGAGCTTTGATTTTTTCAAGTTCAGCTTTCACATCAGCCTTACCAGAAAATTCAAGTAAGTCTTCTAATTTTGAAGCATCATGGTGCCAATCGCGACCAATCAAGCTATCAATATAATTTGACAAACGTGGATTTGCGTGCATGAGCCAGCGACGGAAGGTGATTCCGTTTGTTTTATTGTTGAATTTTTCTGGATAAATGTCGTAAAAGGCCTTGAGTTCTGAGTTTTTCAAAATTTCTGTATGAAGAGCAGCAACCCCATTGACACTATATCCATAGTGAATGTCCATGTGAGCCATGTGTACACGATCATGTTCATCAATAATTTGAACAGCTGGATCTGCGTATTCAGCCTTCACGCGCTTATCCAATTCTTTGATAATTGGAACCAAGTGTGGAACAACTTCTTCCAAGAATTCAAGCGGCCATTTTTCAAGCGCTTCAGCAAGAATGGTATGGTTTGTATAAGCCGTCATATTCTTAACGATATTGATTGCTTCATCAAGAGAAATACCACGTTCTGTCAAAAGACGAATCATCTCTGGAATGACCATAGATGGGTGTGTATCGTTGATTTGGATAACAGCATAGTCAGCCAAGTCATGAAGATTGCTACCTTTTTCAATCGCTTCATCAATAATCAATTGTGCACCATTTGACACCATAAAGTATTGTTGGAAGATACGGAGCAATTCACCTTGCTTATTGCTATCATCTGGATAAAGGAATAGAGTCAAATTACGAGCAATATCTGTCTTATCAAAGTCAATCCCATCTTCAATGATACTTGCATCAACCGAGTCAAGGTCGAACAGACGAAGACGGTTTTTAGTAGCTGTTTTATAACCAGGCACATCAATATCGTAAAGTGTTGATGTTAAAGTGAAATCAGCAAATGGTACTTGATAGCTACGGCTTGATTTTACCAACCAATTTTGCTCTGTTAGCCAGAAGTTTGGCACTGTGGTTTGCTCATTGTTTTTCAAAACTTGCTGGAAAAGACCAAAGTGGTAGTTCAGACCTACACCGTCTCCATTCAAACCAAGTGTTGCAATTGAATCAAGGAAGCAAGCAGCCAGACGTCCTAAACCACCATTACCAAGTGAAGGTTCTAATTCGACTTCTTCCACTTCAATCAAGTCTTTACCAGCGTCTGCTAATTCTTTTTTGACATCATCATAAAGGCCAAGGTTGATGAGGTTGTTTGACAACAGTTTTCCAATCAAAAATTCTGCTGAAATGTAATACAATTTCTTTTTACCAGTATTAACTGGCTTTTGTGCACTAGCCAATTTTGTATAGTTTAAAAGGGCAATATACAATTCTTCATTGCTGCATTCAGCAATTTCTTTTTGATAAGTTTGTTGGATAAATTCTTGTAAATTTGACATTTTTTCTCCTACCTAGAAAAGAGCGTTACAATTCATTCTCTTTCTTTAATAATTTTTTATTTAAACGACGATATGTTTTCGTCAAGCTGTATAACTCTGCTTCAATCACGGGGTCCAATTCATCTGCTGTCATACGCCATGACCAATTGCCACCGATAGTTGATGGATAGTTCATACGAGCTGAACTGTCTAACTCTAATAAATCTTGCATGGTTGCAATTGCCATAAAGCTGACAGAAGCAAAGATAGTTCGTAACATTGCATGAGGAACTGTTTCATATTCTTTACGATTAGTATATTGAGCCATATATTCACGTGTGGCATCATCAATTTCATCGCGATACCAACCAAGTACCGTGTTATTATCATGCGTACCTGTGTACATGACAGAATTGTTAGGCGCAAGATGTGGACTATCAATACTTTCAGACTCTGGATTAAAGGCGAATTGAGTGACTTTCATACCAGGGAAGCCTGTTTTTTCCCGCAAAGCAATCACTTCGTCGGTCATAAAGCCTAAGTCCTCGGCGATGATGTTTAGTTCACCCAATTCTTCCTTCACAGCTTTAAACAAAGCATAATCAGGACCTTTCACCCATTTACCAGGAGCGGCTGTATCGGATCCAGCAGGGATTTCCCAATAAGATTCAAAACCACGAAAATGATCGATACGAACCACATCGTAGATTTTGAAACTCTCACGTAAGCGTTCAATCCACCAGCTATACCCATCTTCATCCATTGCCTTCCAGTCATAAATTGGGTTTCCCCAAAGTTGACCGGTCGCAGAGAATTCATCTGGCGGACATCCTGCTACACATGTAGGCTGTCCTAATTCATCTGTTTTAAAGAAATGCGGTTGCGCCCAAACATCACAGCTATCAGCTGCCACATAGATTGGCATATCGCCAACGATTTCAATATGATGTTCGTTAGCATAATTTTTCAATTCTAACCATTGTTTGAAGAAGAGATATTGCGTAACACGATGATAGGTCAATCGATCAGCTAGCTTTTCGCGATAAGTTGCCAAGCTAGACGCTTCACGATGACGTACCGCTGCATCTGGCCATTCAGTCCAAGCTTTCAAGTCGAAATGCTCTTTAATCGCCATGTATTCAACAAATACTTCAAGCCAAGACGCATTATCTGCTACAAATTTTTCATAGGCTGCTAAGTCTCCACGTTCTAAGAAACGTTTCACAGCTTTTTCCAAAACAGGCCTGCGATTGTTAAACACTTTCGCATAATCTACTTTTCTTGGATCTTGACCAAAGTCTAATCCTTCAAGATCACTTTTTACAAGCAGTCCTTCTTCAACCAGTCGATCAAAATCAATAAAATGTGTATTTCCCGCAAATGCAGAGAATGATTGGTAAGGAGAATCTCCATAACTGGTCGTGCCTAAAGGCAAAATTTGCCAGTAACGTTGCTTTGTTCTTACCAAAAAATCCACAAAATCGTAAGCACTTTTTCCAAATGAGCCGATTCCGTATTTCCCTGGAAGAGAAGAAATATGCATGAGAACACCACTTTGACGCTCTTTCATCTTATCACCTCAATAAATTTTTCTGTTAAATTTTGCATTCATTTAACGAAAACGTTTGCGTTGATTTGATTATAACTTAATTCCGACATGTGTGCAACCATTTTTCTAGTTTTTTTGTAAATTTTTAAAATATTTCGGACAATTGAATCATTTTCTTCTATATTTTATCAAGATTTTTGGAGTGGAAAATAAAAAATTTTCAAGATTTTTTAAAAAAGTGTTGCAACCGTTTTCTATTTGTGGTATACTTAAGTATAGTTTAAGAAAACGTTTGCGTAAACTATTTTAAATTGTTATCTTATTATTTTATTCTTTAGGAGGAATAAATCATGAAACATAAAATGTTGAAAAGTGTTGCAGTTCTTGGAACTGTAGGATTAGCTAGTTTGTTACTAGTAGCTTGCGGTAACAAAAATAATAAATCAGCTTCTTCTGGTGATGGTAAAAACCTCACTGTTTACGTAGAAAAACAATACGAAGGCTACATGAAGAAAGCTGCTGCTGCTTTTGAAAAAGAAAGTGGAACAAAAGTTACTATTAAAACTGGCGACCAACTTAAAGGTCTTGAAAATCTTTCACTTGACAACCAATCTGGCAAAGCTCCAGACGTTATGATGTCTCCATATGATCGCGTAGGTAGTCTCGGTTCGGACGGCCAACTTTCAGAAGTGAAACTTGACAAAGGTTCAATGACTGATGACACAACAAAAGCACTCGTAACTACAAAAGGTAAGACTTATGGCGCACCTGCTGTTATCGAAACATTAGTAATGTACTACAATAAAGACCTTGTTTCTAAAGCTCCAACTACATTTGCTGAATTAGAAGAACTGGCAAAAGACAGCAAATATGCTTTTGCTAACGAAAATGGCAAAACAACTGCTTTCCTCGCGGACTGGACAAACTTCTATTATGCTTACGGTCTGTTAGCTGGTAACGGTGGTTACGTATTTGGTAAGAACGGTACCGATCCTAAAGACATCGGTCTTGCAAATGACGGTTCTATTAAAGGTATTGAATACGCTAAATCTTGGTACGAAAAATGGCCAAAAGGAATGCAAGATACTAAAGGTGCCGCAAACTTAATTCAAACTCAATTCCAATCAGGTAAAACAGCTGCTATCATTGAAGGCCCTTGGAAAGCTGCATCATTTAAAGAAGCTAAAGTGAACTATGGTGTTGCCACTATTCCTACACTTCCAAATGGTAAAAACTATCAAACCTTTGGTGGTGGTAAAGCTTGGGTCATCCCTGCAGGATCTAAAAATGCCAAAACAGCTCAAAAATTTGTCAACTTCTTGACATCAACAGATCAACAAAAAGCTTTCTATGATGCTACAAACGAAGTACCTGCTAATACAGAAGCTCGTAAATATGCTGAAGGTAAAAATGATGAATTGACTTCAGCTGTTGTTAAACAGTTCCAATCTGCTCAACCTATGCCAAATATCTCTGAAATGAGTACTGTATGGGATCCAGCAGCAAGTATGCTCTTTGATGCTGTAAGTGGTAAAAAAGATGCTAAAACTGCTGCAAATGATGCCGTTAAATTGATTAAAGATACTATCAATCAAAAATTTGGTAAAAAATAAAACAGATTGAGGTAGGATAGAACTCGATTGGCAGCACCAGTCGAGTTCTATATTTTAGACAAAGGAGGCTCTGATGACTACACAACAACAGCCACGTAAAGCATTGCTGCTCTCCCTCATCCCAGGACTTGGGCAAATTTATAATAAACAAAAAGCAAAAGGGGCTATCTTTTTAGGAGTTACCATTTTATTTTTGATTTACTTTTTCGCCATTGCTGCTCCTGAGTTAGGAAACTTAATTACTCTCGGTGAGGTGCCTGGACGCGATAACTCTCTTTTCATGTTGATTCGTGGTGCATTCCACTTTATTCTTGTCATTGTTTATTTCATCTTTTATGCTCTCAATCTAAAAGATGCTTATACTATTGCGAAACGTTGGAATAATGATTATCCAGTTCCTACGACTTTCAAAGATATGTTAAAAGGAATTTACGCTAATGGTTTTCCTTACCTATTGATTATTCCTTCATATATTGCAATGACTTTTGCTATCATTTTCCCTGTATTGGTCACTCTTTTAATCGCCTTTACAAATTATGATTTCCAACATTTGCCTCCAACCAAGCTCTTGGATTGGGTTGGCGTGACAAACTTCACTAATATTTGGCGACTTAGCACTTTCCGTTCTGCTTTTGGAGCCGTTCTTGGTTGGACTATTATCTGGGCACTGGCTGCCTCAACTGTCCAAATCGTTATTGGTATTTTTACCGCTATTATTGCAAACCAACCATTTATTAAAGGAAAACGCATTTTCGGCGTTATCTTCCTACTGCCTTGGGCTGTCCCAGCATTCATCACTATCTTAACTTTCAGTAACATGTTCAACGATAGTATCGGTGCGATTAATACCCAAGTTATTCCGCTTCTTGGTAAAGTATTGCCATTCTTAAATGGACATCTGATTCCTTGGAAAACAGATCCGACCTGGACTAAAATTGCTCTAATTATGATGCAAGGTTGGCTTGGTTTCCCTTACATTTATGTATTGACACTTGGTATCTTGCAATCCATTCCAAACGATCTTTACGAAGCAGCTTACATTGATGGTGCAAATGCATGGCAAAAATTCCGCAATATCACCTTCCCAATGATTTTAGCAGTTGCTGCTCCTACACTCATCAGTCAGTATACTTTCAACTTCAACAACTTCTCTATCATGTACCTCTTTAATGATGGCGGTCCTGGTACAGTTGGTGGTGGTGCAGGTTCGACTGACATCCTCATTTCATGGATTTATCGTTTAACGACAGGTGCAGCTCCTCAATACTCAATGGCTGCTGCGGTAACACTTATCATTTCTCTTATTGTGATTTCAATCTCCATGATTGCGTTCAAGAAACTACATGCATTTGATATGGAGGATGTGTAAGATGAATAATTCTATTAAATTTAAACGCCGTTTAAACCACTTTTTAACTTATTTCTATCTAGTGGCTTTATCTATTATCATTATCTATCCTCTCTTGATTACGATTATGTCTGCTTTCAAGACAGGGAATGTCCTTGCGTTTAAGCTAGATACAGATATTAATTTTAGCCTAGAAAACTTTAGCAATCTTTTTACTGAAACTCTTTATGGGACTTGGTACTTTAACACTTTAATCATTGCTATCTTGACAATGATTATCCAAACAAGTATAGTTGTACTAGCTGGTTACGCTTATAGTCGTTATAATTTCCTAGCTAGAAAACAAAGTCTGGTCTTCTTCTTAATCATTCAAATGGTGCCAACAATGGCTGCCCTGACCGCTTTCTTCGTTATGGCTTTGATGTTAAATGCGCTCAACCACAGTTGGTTCCTCATCTTCCTTTATGTCGGCGGTGGTATCCCAATGAACGCTTGGCTCATGAAAGGGTACTTTGATACTGTGCCTATCTCGCTTGATGAGTCCGCTAAATTGGACGGTGCTGGTCACTTCAGACGCTTCTGGCAAATTGTACTGCCACTCGTTCGTCCAATGATTGCTGTACAAGCTCTCTGGGCTTTCATGGGACCATTCGGAGACTACATCTTATCTAGTTTCTTACTTCGTGAAAAAGAATTCTATACAGTTGCTGTTGGTTTACAAACCTTTGTTAGTGATGTGAAGAATTTGAAGATTGCTTACTTCTCAGCAGGTGCTATCTTGATTGCTTTGCCAATCTGTATCTTATTCTTCTTCCTACAAAAGAACTTTGTATCTGGTTTAACAAGTGGTGGCGACAAGGGATAATCTTGTCCCACCCTCTTTTATTTATAATTGTATGATAGCTAATAAACTTTGCTTTATTAGCCATTACCTGATTATAAATTTTTAGAAAGAGTGTCTTATGCTACCTTATCCATTTAATTATTTTTCTAGTATTTACGGTTTTAAAAAACCTTTTGCCAACCGAAAATTACTGACCTGGTTTCAATTGATTTTTACAAGCATCTTTTTAATTTCCTTATCCATGATACCAGTTGCTGTGCAAAACGCGTCTCTCAAGACTTATCCACTCACTACTTTTGTAGATGGTGTTTTTGACCCTGTTACAAAGGAAGTAATGGACGATATCACAGAGAATGCTAAAATAGAAAATCATCAATTCAGCTATGCTGGTCAGCAATCAACTCACAATAACAAAGCAGGAACTGTCCTTCTGGGGAAAGAACAGTCTACCTTAGGAGAAAAACTAACACTTGCTTTTGGATCCAAACAACTGATTATCAGCAAAAAAGGAAAAAAACTGGCAAACATTCAATATCAGCATATCAATCAAGCTGCTCTAAAAAATAAAAAGTCGCTCAGTGCCGCCATTTCACAAGATTGGTTTCAACAAAATCGTGTTACCGTCAGTCTATTTTTGATTCTGATTTCAGGATTTCTATTGGCATTAAACTTCTTTATTGTCCTTCTAGGTGCCACTTTTTTCCTTTACTTAACGAAAAAATCTCGTCTTTTTTCTTTTAAAACCGTCAAAGAATGCTATCATTTTGCTTTGAATTGTTTAGGTTTGCCAACATTGATTGCTGTCGCGGCAGGGTTATTGTTCGGTCAAGCCATGACCACTATGATTACCATTCAAAACATTCTGTTTGTTCTTTATCTCGTCATTATTTTCTATCGGACACATTTCCGTGATGAAAAAATGAAAAAGTAGGAGGTTTTTATGCGAGTTACTATCAAAGAAGTTGCTAAGTTAGCAGGAGTTTCTCCTTCCACCGTTACCCGTGTGATTCAAAACAAATCCAGCATTAGCGATGAAACGAAAAAAAGAGTCCGCAAGGCTATGAAAGAGCTGAATTATCACCCTAATCTCAATGCACGTAGTCTTGTTAGCAGTTACACACAAGTCATTGGTGTTGTTTTACCTGATGATTCCGATGCTTTCTATCAAAACCCATTTTTCCCTTCAGTCTTTCGCGGGATTGCTCAGGTGGCTTCCGAGCATCACTATGCTATTCAAATTGCGACTGGAAAAAATGAAAAGGAACGCATGGAAGCTATTTCCCAAATGGTTCTTGGCAAACGAGTAGACGGACTCATCTTTCTTTACTCTCAAGAAAATGATCCACTAGTGAAAATGGTCAGTGAAGAACAATTTCCTTTCTTAATTTTGGGAAAATCTCTTTCTCCCTTTATTCCTTTGGTGGATAATGACAATATCCAAGCGGGATATGATGCAACAGAATATTTCATCAAAAAAGGCTGCCGAAATATTGCTTTTATCGGTGGTAGCAAAAGACTATTTGTAACGCAAGACCGCTATAAAGGATACCAAAAAGCGCTAGAAGATTACCATTTAGAGCTTGACCCTCAAAATACAGCCTTTGCAAATGAATTTTTGGAAGATAAAGGATATCAATTTACCAAGCGCCTTCTCAGTCATGATACAAAAATTGATGCTATTATCACAACAGACAGTATGCTGGCAGAGGGAGTTTGTAATTATTTAAATGAAAATCAATTATCTGTTCCCACTCTAGCCTTTGACTCTATTAAACCCAAACTTGATTTAATAGCTTATGTAGATATTAACACATTAGAGCTAGGGCGGGTTTCGTTCAAGACTATTCTACAAATTATCAATGATACCAAAGAAAATCGACAAATTTGCTATCGCCAATTGATTCCACATCGCATTATCGAACGATAAAGAAAGGAAGTTTATGGCTTTCCGAACATTCCAAGCCTACTTAGATGACCAAAGTCTCATCACGATCGAGTTAGAAAAACAATTTTATACTGAACAATTACAATTTACAATCGAAACGGTTGATAGCACACAAACCTTACAGATAAGAACTCTGGAAGAACAAGATGACTTCGTGCAATACAGTCTTGCTCCTCTTGAGCCGTTAGATTTAACCAGTCATTATTGGATTTACGACCAAGATCGCAATAAAACCTTTTTGCAATTTCGCCATATTGTGAGAAAACCGATTTTTGACCAGACCTTTGCTTATGATGGCGATGACTTAGGAGCTCATTACACTCCTAAAGTAACGACTTTTAAACTCTGGGCTCCTATTTCCGAGCAAGTTTTGCTCCATTTACAAAATCAAGTTTATCCGATGACACTTGGTGAAAAGGGCGTTTGGCAAACAGAGGTCTCTGGAGATTTTGATGGGGCTGCTTATTACTATCTACACAAAGTGAATGGTCATTGGGTGGAAGTCCACGACCCTTATGCCCTATCTTCTGAAAGCAATTCTGGTGTTAGTTATGTTGTCAATCCAGAGAAAATTACTCGCCCAATTCACCGAGCAGCAACACAAATTCCAATAACAAAAGCTGTTATCTACGAGATGAGTGTGCGAGATTTTTCCATGCAAAAAGAAGCTGAGTTTTCTTACCCTGGGAAATTCAAGTCCCTAACAGAGTCTCCTGATTTGCAAGAACACACTTTGGGAATGGATTATGTCAAACAACTGGGCATTACTCATATCCAACTCATGCCAGTGTATGATTTTGGCAGTGTTGATGAAAACCATCCAGAACTCGTGTATAACTGGGGCTACGACCCTATGCAATACAATCTTCCTGACGGCAGCTTTGCAACAAATCCACATGATCCTTATACAAGAATCGTTGAATTGCAAGAAGCAATCGCTGCTTATCATCAAGCTGACATCAGTGTTATCATGGACGTCGTTTACAATCATGTCTACAATCCCAAAACCTATGCTTTTGAAAAAATCGTCCCAGGCTATTTCTTCCGCTACAATCACAACGGAAATTTGACAAATGGTACGTTTTGTGGAAACGATGTAGCCAGTGAACGAGCAATGGTTCGTAGCTATATTAAGCATTCCCTCAAACAGTGGTTGACAATCTATGGATTTGACGGATTCCGCTTTGACCTCATGGGCATTCTAGATATAGAAACCATGAAGCAGATTGCAGAGGAATTGAAGTCGCTTTATCCAAATGTTTATTTGTATGGAGAAGGGTGGCGTATGAATACGGGACTCGATAGCAATCGACTTGCACATCAATTCAACGCCGCTCAGTTACCAAGCTATGGTTTTTTCAGCGACCACTTCCGCAATACAATCAAAGAAACGATTTTAGAAGGCAGTCAAATCCAAGATTCCAAACCAATAGATACGATAGAAAATGTATTGACAGCTAATGTTGGATTAACGGAAACAGCACATTTTATCGCACCCCAGCAAGCTATCAACTACGTGGAATGCCATGACGATGCAACGGCTTTTGATTATTTTGCAATTAAAAAGCCAGATATCTCTCTAAATGAGCGGTTAGCAGATGCACGACTCGCTTTGCATATTACTTTGTTAGCTCAAGGGGTACCATTCCTCCATAGCGGGCAAGAGTTTTTCCGTAGTAAAAACCTCATGGATAATACTTATAATGCTCAAGACGCCATCAACCGTCTTGATTGGCTACGCTCAATTGAATATGAGAAAGACGTAGATTTTATTCGCCAGTTGATCCAATTCAGAAAAGCAAATCTGCTCCTCAGTTTGGAAACAAGAACAGAAATTAAAGATTACTGTTCTGTCGAATGGCTAAGTGATTCTGTGGTCGAATATAAAATTAAAGAAAAAGAAGATCAAATCACAATCCTCATTAACTTTGGAAACGAAGCATTTAGCTATCCAAATCAGGATAAACAAGCTATTTTTATCAACTACCCAGAGATCAGCCTTGACGTTCCTCTCAATACTAACAGAGATTCCTATACTGTCCCTGCAAAACAAGTTCTCGTACTTAAATAATCGTAACATCTATTTTATTTGTTTCGTACCGAAAGTCACGAGACAGATTTAAAATCTCATAACAAAAAAACAATCAGATTGGCTAAACGAACCAATCTGATGTTTTATTCTTCTACGAAACGTCCAAGAATGTGAACATTATCCGCTACCGATACAAAAGCATGCGGGTCTACTTTTCGCATGATATGCTTGAATTCATTAAATTCAGCACGCGTAATAACTGTAATCAAAACTGCTTTTTTCTCATGATTATAGGTACCTTCTGCACCATTGATAATCGTTGCACCACGATGCAATTTGTTATGAATTTTATCAATAACTTCTTCGGGATGACTGGTAATAATCATCGCCTGCATCTTCTTTTGCTTAGTAAAGACTGCATCTGTCACACGGCTTGACACAAAAATCGTAATCATCGAATATAGTGCATATTTCCAGCCGAAAGTCACACCGGCAATAATCATAATCATGCCATTGACCATAAAGGAAATATTTCCCACATTTCTGCCGGTTTTCTTCCGAATCGTCAAGCTGACAATATCCGTCCCACCACTAGAAATATTGGAACGCAAAGCAAAGCCGATTCCTATTCCCATGATGACCCCACCAAACAAGGCATTGATAATCGGGTCATTTGTTAAGGTCACTTCAGGAACAAACTGGATAAACAGCGAGCTCATGGAAACGGTTATAAAAGTAAATACCGTAAATTTGTGCCCAATTTGATACCAAGCCAAAATCATCAGCGGGATATTGATGAGGTAGAAAGTCACAGAAACCGGAATAGTAAATCCTAGAAAACGCGTACTTAAAGCAGCTAAAATTTGTGCTAATCCAGTCGCACCGCTTGAATAAACATGCCCCGGTTGAAAGAAAAGATTTACTGCAACCGCAGATAGAAAACCATAAATGAGCGAAGCAGAAATCTTTTCATCGTACTTCTCACGAGAAATACTCTTAAGAACTCGTATCAACTTAAAATCATAGGCTAGACGGCGCAAATAATAACGCAATCGTTTGTAAATCTTACTTTTCTTCATGAGTTTCTACTTGTAAACTTAATTCTTCAAGTTGTTTAGCGTCAACTATGCTTGGTGCCTGAGTCATTGGATCACTTGCTTTGTTGTTTTTAGGGAAAGCAATCACTTCGCGGATATTTTCCTCACCAGCCAGCAACATGACAAAACGATCTAGCCCAATTGCCAGTCCACCATGCGGTGGAAAACCATAATCCATTGCTTCTAGCAAGAAACCAAATTGATCAGTAGCTTCTTCTTCAGAAAAACCAAGGGCTTTAAACATTCGTTCTTGCAAATCTTTGTGGTTAATACGAAGACTTCCACCACCCAATTCATAACCATTCAAGACAATATCATAAGCAATAGCACGAACCTTGCTCAAATCACCTTCTAATTCATGAGCTGTGTCTGCTTGTGGAAGAGTGAATGGATGGTGCGCACTCATATAGCGACCTTCTTCTTCCGACCATTCAAACATTGGCCAATCCACAACCCAAAGGTAATTAAATTTCGATTCATCAATCAAGCCCAACTCTTTTGCAAAACGTATACGCAAAGCACCCAAGGCTGCATTGGCAACTTCCAGTGTATCCGCTACAAAAAGAACCAAATCATTGTCTTCAAGCTGTAAAGCATCTGTCAAGTCACTTGTCAAGTCTTTCAGAAACTTAGCAACTGGGCCATTTAATTCACCTGATGTCACTTTCACCCAAGCAAGTCCTTTTGCTCCATACTGTTTTGCTTGCTCTGTCAACTTATCTATATCTTTTCGCGAATAGCTGTCAGCTGCATTTTTCACAACAATAGCTTTAACGGCTGGTGCTTCTGAGAAAACTTTAAAGTCAATTCCCTTGACAAGTTCTGTCAAGTCTTGCAATAGCATCTCAAAACGTGTATCTGGCTTATCACTTCCATACAGAGCCATTGCATCATCATATTTCATTCGTGGGAATGGCAGTGTAACCTCAATCCCCTTCGTTTCTTTCATCACTCGAGCAATCAAGCCTTCTGTAATATCCTGGATTTCTTGATCAGATAGGAAAGAAGTTTCTAAGTCAACCTGTGTAAACTCTGGTTGACGGTCTCCACGTAAATCCTCATCACGAAAGCATTTTACAATTTGATAATACCGATCAAATCCAGCATTCATCAACAGTTGCTTGGTAATTTGAGGACTTTGTGGCAGAGCATAGAAATGACCTTGGTTCACTCGACTTGGTACCAAATAATCACGCGCCCCTTCTGGAGTTGACTTAGTAAGAAACGGCGTTTCCACATCAATAAATTCAAGCTCATCTAAGTAATTACGAATTGAATGTGTTACTTTAGCTCGTAATTTCAAATTTGCCAACATTTCAGGACGACGAAGGTCTAAATAACGGTAACGGAGACGGGTATCATCATTCGCTTCAATACCGTCTTTGATTTCAAATGGAGTCGTTTTGGCCGTATTGAGAACTGTCAAATGCTCCACGTGTAATTCAACAGCTCCCGTTGCCAATTTATCATTCGCTTGCGTACGGGATTCTACTTTTCCAGTCACTTCGATCACATATTCGCTTCGCAAACTTTCAGCGGTTTCCATGACTTCTTTGGCTACATTTTCAGGATTGATAACTAGCTGCATTATGCCTTCACGGTCACGCAAATCAATGAAAATCAGTCCTCCCAAGTCACGACGACGGGACACCCAACCTTTCAAAGTGATTTTTTGACCAACATGCTCACTACGAACACGCCCGGCATACATTGAACGTTTCATTTTTATTCTCCAAACTTTTAATTCTTTTACTATTTTACCACAAAAGCGATGAAAAAGAAGACATGCTTTTCAAAATCTTCACATCTTAACGTAATATTTTTACAAAAGAAGATGACGACTCACCTCTTACCTTCTTTGTCATATAATTCAGGATGCAAAACCTTGACCACATAACTTGATGCTAAGCGCAATAGCCCTGCTGCCAAGCCAAAAATCGGTGCTAAAAACCGAAAAAAGAAATCCCCTCTTACAAAATAGGCAATTCCTCCTATAATCAAAAAAACAATTAGAAACTGAATTACAGACGGAATGATTATTTTTTTCATTGTTCTCTCCACTTCTACTTCAACATTCTACTATGTTATGAGAGAAAAAAGCCATTCGACTGGCTTTCTCCCTTTTTAAATTAAAACCCCAGTTGTTCAAAAATTGTTTGAAAATCTTTTTGAATCTGATTTAAACTGACTGTCAATTCTTCACGAGTTTGATTGTTTTTGATGGTAACTTGATTGCTTTCAATTTCACTTTCGCCAAGAGTTATCAACACTTTAGCAGAAAAAGCGTCTGCTGACTTGAATTGCGCTTTTAACTTACGATTTAAATAATCACGTTCAGCTGTAAAGCCTTGCTTGCGAAGCGCTTGTACAATTTTCAAAGCTTTGTTATTAGCACCGTCTCCCAGAACCGCAATATAAACGTCCAAACTATCCTCTAGCGGCAAGACTACACCTTGCTTTTCCAGAACGAGGAGCAGACGTTCTACGCCCATCCCAAAGCCAAATCCAGCCGTCTCTGGTCCACCAAAATAAGCAACAAGGCTATCATAACGACCGCCTGCACAAATAGTCAGTTCATTACCGGCTACATCTGCAGTAAATTCAAAAATCGTGTGATTGTAATAATCCAATCCGCGGACCATATTGGTATTGATAACATAAGGAATTCCCAGTGCTTCCAACATCGAACGCACAGCTTGAAAATGAGTTTGGCTTTCCTCATCTAGATAATCCAGGATAGAGGGTGCATTTTCAACAGCGAGTTTATCTTCTTTTTCCTTACTGTCTAGCACACGGAGAGGATTTTCTTCCAGACGACGCTGACTATCTTTAGAAAGACTGTCTTTCAACGGCGTCAAATAATCAATCAATGCTTGACGATAAGCGGCGCGACTCTCCGCATTCCCCAAACTATTCAACTGCAACGTTACACCTTGAATACCAATTTCATTGAAAAATTGAGCTGCCATGGCAATCGTCTCTACATCAGTCGCAGGATTATTGGAGCCAAAACACTCTACACCAATCTGATGAAACTCACGCAAACGCCCTGCCTGCGGACGCTCATAACGAAACATAGAACCCATATAATAAAGTTTCACCGGCTTTTGGACTTCTGGGGCAAAGAGTTTATTTTCCACATAAGAACGCACAACTGGTGCTGTTCCTTCTGGGCGTAATGTGATATGACGGTCGCCTTTGTCATAAAAATCATACATTTCTTTGGTTACAATGTCAGTCGTATCTCCAACAGAACGACTAATCACTTCATAATGCTCAAATAGTGGGGTACGAATTTCTGCGTAATGATATTTTTTAAATGTTTTTCGAGCAAATTCTTCTACATATTGCCATTTAACAGACTCTTGAGGAAGAATATCCTGAGTCCCTTTCGGTTTTTGTAATTTCATAGCTTTCCTCTTCATTCATATAATATAATTATTTTACCACAAGTAACAGATTTTGAGGACTGTTTCGGTATATTTTCTCTAAAAAGCTATCATGCTCTGCCATTTTCCAAAAAATAAAAGAAAATCTGTCAAGTAACTTTACTTTACAAAATTTTTTTGATATACTATTACAGTTGATGAAAATCAAAGAGATTGAATCGAACTTATATTAAAAGGAGAATAAAGAAAATGGCAGTACCTGCACGTCGCACTTCAAAAGCGAAGAAAAACAAACGCCGCACTCACTACAAAATTACAGCTCCATCTGTACATTTTGACGAAACTACTGGAGATTACTCACGTTCTCACCGTGTATCCCTCAAAGGATACTACAAAGGACGTAAAATCGCCAAAGCTGCAGCAGCAGAATAATAGAAGGGAGCTATCATGCGCGTAAATATCACACTTGAACACAAAGCATCTGGTGAACGCTTGTACCTTACTTCTAAAAACAAACGTAACACTCCAGACCGTCTTCAATTGAAAAAATACTCACCAAAACTTCGCAAGCACGTTGTGTTTACAGAAGTTAAATAATAGGTCATTACACGTCAGTTGACGCTTAAAACCTTGATTTTATGCGATTATTGATTTTTTGAATTTCAGTATATTGCATTGAAAATCAACTAAATGACTACATTTTTGACTACATTTTTTGTGAAATAAAATTAGAAATTTGGATATTCAAAAAGCACTCTAGCAGTATTGTTAGAGTGCTTTTTGATATTATTATCTAAACTAAATGCTTACAGATTATCAATCTATAGATACTATTAACGTTTATTTTGAGGTAGTATTAATTTTTTTTGAAAATATTACTAATAAATCTTCTTGCTTCATCATAGACATCATTATCAATATCTCTATATTTTGTAAATGTTTTTTCTACCCAAGTATTTCCATGTGCATTATACTTATAAAAGTAGACACATTTAG
>NZ_KV837627.1:36577-133858 GCF_001838575.1 Streptococcus sp. HMSC034B03 | reverse complement strand
GATCTTGTCTTCACTAACAAATATACACCAGCTAAAATGCAAATTCCAGTGAAAAAAATCTGGGATGATGCCGATAACCAAGATGGCAAACGTCCAACTAAGATTACTGTTAAACTCTTGGCAGACGGTCAAGATACAGATAAAACTCTTGAGCTATCAGAAGCCAATGGCTGGGCAGGTAACTTCACGGATTTAGATGCAGATAAAGGTGGAGCTCCGATTGATTATAAAGTAGTTGAAGTGAGTTCAGTAGCTGGTTATACAACTGAAATCAGCGGAGATGCTAAAACAGGCTTTACTATTACCAATAAATACACACCAGAAACAATTGATATTAAAGCAACGAAGAACTGGGATGACGCTAATAACCAAGATGGTAAACGTCCGAAATATATTACGGTTAATCTCTTGGCAGATGGTGAAAAAGTAGCTTCCAAAGAAGTGAAAGCGGCAGCTGACGGAACGTGGTCTACAGTATTTACTAAACTTCCTAAATTCAAAGCAGGCAAGGTTATTAAATATAGCCTGACCGAAGAAGTAGTTTCTGAATATACTAGCGAAATCAATGATTTCAATATTACCAACAAATACACACCAAAAATGATTGATTATCAAGTGACGAAAACTTGGAATGATAACAACAACCAAGACGGCAAACGTCCAGATCATATCACGGTTCATTTGATGAAGACAGTTGGCGGTGTGACCACTGAAGTTGAGAAATATGATATCAAAGTCGCTGAAGCAGACCCAGCGAATGGCAATGTTTGGAAACATACCTTTACTAATCTTCCAAAATACGAAGCAGGTCAAGAAATTGTCTATTCCGTCAAGGAAGATGCTGTAGCAGGATATGAAACATCTATCAAGGGTCAAGAAATCACAAACACCCATGAACCAGAAACAATCGTTATTTCTGGTAAGAAAGTCTGGGAAGATGCTAACAACCAAGATGGCAAACGAACAGCTACAGTGAAGGTCCAAATTCTGAAAGGCAAAGAAATCGTTGATGAAATTGAAACTTCAGAAGAAAAAGGTTGGGCCTTTGAGTCAAAACCATTACCGAAGTATGAGAATGGTCAAGAAATCAGATATGAAGTGAAAGAAACTACTAAGATTGAGGGTTACACCACTATCAATCCAAAAGAACCTTCTGCAGACGGCAAATACACAATTACCAACAAGCGTACACCAGAAAAGGTAAACTTAACGGGTCAAAAGACTTGGAATGACGCCAATAACCAAGATAATATTCGTCCTACTGAAATCAAAGTACGTTTATTGGCAGATGGCAAAGATACTGGCAAAATGGCGACAGCGAGTGCAGCAACTGGATGGAAATACAGTTTTGAAGGTTTGGATCGTTACAAGGATGGCAAAGAAATTGTTTACTCTGTTGAGGAAGTAGATGTACCAAAAGGTTATCAATCTAAAGTGAATGGAATGAATTTGGTCAATAGCCACACTCCAGAGGTGACTTCAGTTAGCGGTCAGAAGACTTGGGAAGACGAAAATGATAAAGATGGTCTTCGTCCAAAAGAGATTCAAGTAAGATTGCTAGCAAATGGCAAAGATACGGGCAAAGTAGCAACAGTAAGTGAAGCAACTGGATGGAAATATAACTTTGAAAAACTTGCCAAATATGAAGCAGGTAAGGAAATCACTTATACGGTGGAAGAAGTTTCGGTACCAGAAGGTTACACACCGAAGGTAGATGGTATGAATATCACGAATCGTCATACACCAGAGAAGCCACAAATTCCACAAACCCCACCAAGTACACCGGAGAAGTCGAAGAAGAAAATTCTCCCTTCAACAGGTAGTCAAAATTCATTCTTTGCATTACTTGCAGGTCTGTTCACCTTAAGTGGAGCTGCTTACTTGTTAAAGAAGAAGGCGTAATTCTATCATCAGATAGATCGAGTAAAGTCCACTAGATAAATCTAGTGGACTTTTAAGGGTTCTTTGTCAATTGAAGTAGGTGACGGTATTGAAAAAGCTGCCAATGATTTTGAATCAGAAGTAGCTGCTACAATGGCTGCTGCTCTTGGTCAAAACTAAGGCAATCAATAGTTAGTGTTTAAATCATAAATAAAAAGGTTAGAGAGCTGATATAACTCTCTAGCCTTTTCTAATAGTGTCTGCGATTATTTTACAATTTTTTTCGTGAATCCCTTGTGAGAAATCACAGAATCTACAAAGATTAAAACGATTAAAGAAATTAGTAGATAAGTAATTTCAGAGTAAGTGAAAGCGATTCGGTAAGTTTGTGTAAAAAGAATAGCAAAGACACTAGCGACAACGATGGCTAAATCAATTGTCCATTTTGTTTTAGGGTTTATTGAAGACGGTTCAAATAAAAATGGAGCAAATAAGCAGATGACTAACGGGACGACTTGGACATCCACATAATCAGCAGAAATAACTGTAAAAAAGAATAAAGTTGAAACCAACCAAACCAGTACATGACGTGTATATTTGAACCAATCCATTTTCATTCATTTGGCCTCCTTTTATTATTATCGTCAAATTTTCATCTATATTATAACGCTTTAAAATTAAAAGGCAAGCGTTTACACTCGAATTATTCCTATTCTATAAGCTTTTTCACTTGCTTGAATAATCAGACTTTTCAGTTTTTCATTTAGGTCTTTTTCTTTCAAAAACAAGAGATTTTCGGTATAATATTAGTCAAAGATAGTCAATGTCAGTTGCTCATTTATGGAGCAAAAGAAAGAACTGGAAGAAAGGGTTGTCATGAGCCATAAGAATACGTCAGACAGTATTGAGGAATATATCAAAGCGCTTTTAGCTCAGGCTGGGATTGCAGAGTTGAAGCGCAGTGAAATTGCGGATGTTTTTCAGGTTGTTCCAAGTCAGATAAATTATGTCATCAAGACACGTTTTACGGAAAGTCGTGGCTATGTTGTTGAAAGCAAGCGTGGCGGAGGCGGCTACATTCGGATTGGTCGGATTGAATTCTCTAATCATCATGAGCTGCTTTGTGATTTGCTGCATAGCGTTGGCGAGCAAATCAGTCAACAGGTCTTTACAGATATCATTCAGCTATTGTTTGATGAAAAAATCATGACAGAACGAGAAGGGAATCTTCTTTTAGCGACGACAACAGACAGGGTATTGGGAGTAAATGCTGCACAGATTCGTGCGCGGATGTTAAAGAAAATTTTACAACAAGTTGATAGAAAAGGGAGAAACTAATATATGAAATATTCAAAAGCTTTGACAGAAAGTATTGAGTCGGCACAACTGTTAGCGAGTCATTTTGAAACGGATTATTTGGAGTCTTGGCATTTGTTGATTGCCATGGCGAATAATCCTTATAGTGTTGCGGGCTCAGTTTTAAATGATTATCCGCTTGAAATTGATGATTTTGAGAAAGCAGCCTTTCATATCACAGGAAAGATTTATCAACAAGAGGGAAGCTTTACCATTTGGCCGTTTTCTCATCGTATGAAAGTGTTGTTTTTGACAGCTGAGCGAATTGCAGAGGCTGTGCATGCTAAGAATCTTGGGACAGAGCATGTGTTATTAGCTATGCTGTTTGATCGAGGAAGTTTGGCGGCACGTCTCCTTGAATTCACAGGATTTAGCTATGAGGATAAAGAAGGCGTTTTGCGCATGACCGATCTTCGGAAAAACTTAGAGCATAAGGCAAGCTGGAATAAAGAGGATTTAAAGGCGATTCGTCACCTAAATAAAAATGCTGCAGCAACAAGACAAACGATGGCTAATATGATGGGAATGCCTCCTGCAACCAGTGGCGGACTAGAAGATTATACTCGTGATTTAACCGAAATGGCTCATACGGGTCTTTTAGAACCGGTCATTGGGCGGGATAAAGAGATTTCTCGCATGCTTCAGATTTTAAGTCGCAAGACGAAAAATAATCCAGTGTTGGTAGGAGATGCAGGAGTTGGGAAGACAGCATTAGCCCTTGGTTTGGCGCAACGTGTGGCAGCTGGTCAAGTTCCAAATGAGCTTGCAAAGATGAGAGTTTTAGAGCTAGATTTAATGAATGTGGTGGCTGGAACTCGTTTTCGTGGTGATTTTGAGGAACGGATGAACAATATTATCAATGATATTGAAGCAGATGGACATGTCATTCTTTTCATTGATGAGCTTCATACTATTATGGGGTCGGGTAGCGGGATTGACTCGACATTAGATGCAGCGAACATTCTCAAGCCAGCTTTGGCTAGAGGGACGCTCAGAACGGTCGGCGCAACGACACAAGAAGAGTACCAGAAATATATTGAAAAGGACGCAGCTCTTTCACGGCGATTTGCCAAAATTACTATTGAAGAGCCGACGGTAGCCGATAGTATTGCGATTTTACAGGGGCTCAAGAAAAGTTATGAAGAACACCACAAAGTGGTGATTACAGATTCAGCGATTGAGACAGCTGTTAAGTATGCTCATCGTTATCTAACAAATAAACATCTACCTGACTCGGCGATCGATTTGCTAGATGAAGCTGCCGCAACGGTACAAAATAAAGGTCCGCAAAATCATGTAAAAACAGAATTGAGTGCAGCAGACGAGGCTTTAATGGCAGGCGATTGGAAAAAGGTTGGCACTTTGTTGGAGAAAGAAAGTCAGCCAATTGTCTACAAACTAAAGGTTAAAGATGAGGATATTTTGGCAACACTCAGCGGTTTATCGGGAATTCCTGTGCAAAAGTTGACGCAAACAGATGCGAAGAAATACCTCAATTTAGAAAAGGAACTGCACAAGCGGGTCATTGGGCAAAATGAAGCAATTTCTGCTATTAGTCGAGCGATTCGGCGCAATCAATCCGGTATCCGCACTAGCAAGCGTCCAATTGGCTCCTTTATGTTCTTAGGGCCAACCGGGGTCGGAAAAACTGAGCTAGCTAAGGCTTTGGCAGAAGTTCTCTTTGATGACGAAACAGCACTGATTCGTTTTGATATGAGTGAATACATGGAAAAATTTGCTGCCAGTCGCCTCAATGGAGCGCCTCCAGGTTATGTTGGTTATGAAGAAGGGGGCGAATTAACTGAAAAAGTTCGCAATCGTCCGTACTCTGTACTCCTCTTTGATGAGGTAGAAAAAGCACATCCTGATATTTTCAATGTGCTTCTCCAAGTCTTAGATGACGGGGTGCTGACAGACAGCAAGGGGCGTAAGGTGGATTTTTCCAATACCATTATCATTATGACCAGCAATCTTGGTGCGACAAGTTTGCGGGACGACAAGACGGTTGGTTTTGGAGCAAGAGATGTTCGTTTTGATCATGAAAATATGGAAAAACGAATGATGGAAGAGCTAAAGAAAGCTTATCGTCCAGAATTTATTAACCGAATTGATGAAAAGGTTGTTTTTCACAGTTTGACTAGCGAAGACATGCAAGAAGTGGTAAAAATCATGGTGAAACCGCTCGTTTCTAGTCTTGCAGAAAAAGGAATTAAACTCAAATTCCAGCCGAGTGCTTTGAAACTTCTGGCTCAAGAGGGTTATGACCCTGAAATGGGAGCTCGTCCACTGCGCAGAACTCTACAAACTCAGGTAGAAGATCATTTATCCGAATTACTTTTAGCTGGTGAGTTACAGATGGGACAAAGTTTGAAAGTCGGTGTCAAAGCTGGACAGCTGGAGTTTGAAGTGCTATGAGTTTTTCCTTGAAACGTTCAGGGATAGATAAGGACTTAAAAGATGAACATTCGTGAAATGGCAGAAACGGATTATGATCAGGTTTATCAATTGTGGTTATCATGTGCAGGCATGGGATTGAATGATTTAGATGATTCAAAAGAGGGAATTGCTCGGTTTTTGCAGAGAAATCCTCAAACTTGTCTGGTGGCAGTAGAAAATCAAACGATTATCGGAGCGATTTTAGTTGGTTCGGACGGACGAAGAGCCTATATCTACCATACAGCTGTTCATCCGAACTATCGCAGGAGAGGGATTGCAAGACAGCTGGTTGAAACGGTTTTAACCGTCCTAGATGATTTGAAAATTCATAAGGTTGCCTTGGTTGTCTTTAAAAGGAATGCAGAAGGAAACAAGTTTTGGGAGAAATTAGGATTCTCTGTTCGAGAAGATCTCATTTACCGCAATCAAGCAAGGACTGAAATGGTTCGGCTGGATACCTAGTAGAAATGACTAATAAAAAACATCAACCATTTAGGAATAATTTCCCAGATGATTGGTGTTTTTTTAATGTTTAAACTTGTAGTAATTCTTCAATTTCTGCAAGACTGTTGGCTTGGGAAATAGCGCTGCGGAGTTTGGCAGCACCAGCTGTTCCGCGGAGGTAATGAGGTGCTAAGCCACGAAATTCTCTAATGGCGATATGCTCTCCTTTAAGGTCAATCAAGCGCTTCAAATGATCGTAAGCAATGTGCATTTTATCCTCAAAGCTGAGGTCGGGCAAGATTTCTCCCGTTTCAAAATAGTGATTGATTTGATGAAAGAGGTAAGGATTGCCCATGGCAGCGCGTCCAATCATGACTGCGTCAGCACCGACTTCTTCTATACGCTGTTGAGCATCTTGGACAGTACGAATATCGCCATTGGCAATAAAAGGAATCTTGGTTAAGGCTTGCGCAACATTGTGGAGGGTTTCAAGATCAGCGTGACCAGTATACATCTGCTCGCGTGTACGTCCATGCATAGCCAGCGCTGCCGCACCAGCAGCTTCAGCTGCAAGAGCATTTTCCACAGCTAGTGAGGCATCTGCCCAACCAGTACGCATTTTCACGGTTAACGGAATATCTAGAACAGAACGAACTTTATTGATAATAGAATAGATTTTTTCTGGATCTTTGAGCCATTTTGCCCCAGCTTCGTTTTTAACAATTTTATTGACGGGGCAGCCCATATTGATGTCCACAATATCTGTTTGGGTATTTTCTTGGATAAACTCGGCTGCGCGCGCCAAACTATCTTCGTCGCTGCCAAACAATTGAATAGAAACAGGATGTTCCCCTTCATCAATATGCAGCATGTGGAGTGTCTTTTCGTTATTGTACTGAATGCCCTTGTCTGAAACCATTTCCATGACGACAAGTCCTGCGCCAAGCTCTTTTGCAATTGTCCGAAAAGCCGAATTGGTCACTCCTGCCATAGGAGCGAGAACCGTTCGGTTGGGAATTTTCACATTGCCAATCAGAAAAGGGGTGTTAAGATTTGTCACGAATGAGTTCCTCCAAGTCTTTTTCGTCAAAATGATATGTGCTTTGGCAGAATTGGCAAGTGATTTCAGCACCGTGGTCTTCATCTCGCATTTCTTCAAGATCTGACTTAGGTAGACTTGAGAGGGCATTTAAAAACCGATCTTTGCTGCAATCACATTGGAAGCGGAGTTCTTCTTCTGACAATCGTTTGTAAGGTTCGTTGCCGTAGATAGCTGAAAGCAGGGCTTCAATATGGTTTTCGGATTCTAAAAGTGTTGAAATAGCAGGCATTTCTTGGATTCGCTTTTCAAAGCGAGCGATTTCTTCTTCTTTGGCACCAGGAAGGACTTGCAAGAGGAAACCACCAGCAACCTTGACCTTGTCATTGGCATCTAGTAGAACATTTAACCCGACAGCTGACGGAGTTTGCTGGCTTTCTGTTAGATAGAATGCCAAATCTTCGCCAATCTCACCGGATACAAGTGGTGTCATAGAATGATAAGGATTTCCAGTTCCATAGTCTGTAATGACGAGGAATTCGCCATTTCCAACGAATGGTCCGACCAGCACTTCGCCAGTCGCGGTTTTTTTAATGTCTACGCCGGAATTTTGCACATAACCTTTGACAGTACCTTTTGTATCTGCAACGGTGATAATAGCACCGAGAGAGCTTGTCCCTAGCACTTTGACGGTGATTTTTGTATCTCCTTTTTCGTTTGCGGCAAGGATTTGACTGGCAATGAGCGTGCGACCTAGTGCTACAGTTGAGCTGGCCTGAGTATGATGTTTTTCTTGAGCTGTCCGAACGATTTCAGTACTGTCTAGTACATAAGCTCGGAAAGCTCCGTTTTCTGAAATTGTTTTAATAATCTTGTCCATACCCTTTATTGTAACATAAAAAAAGAAAAGGGAGCGAGACAAAAATCGGTATTTCGTAAGAAATTGATTTTGTTGTCCCACCCCGCATAGTTGACGAGGCTGTTGTCATTCTTTGCGTAGCAAGGAATGACAACAGCCTCGTCAATTTCGTTTCAATGAAAAAATAGCATATCGTAAGAATTTAGGAAACTTTTGTCTCAGACTCTATTTCCAGTCCATTAGCTTTCGTTTGTAGTCCGTTCATCCACTTCTTTTTGAGTTTCTTTTCCCTGATCTAGCAAAGCCTGGATAATCTTTTGGTCGCGTAGTTTAACAGAGTCGTTAATAGTTTCAGCGGATTGGATCACAGTCGCTTCAAGGAGAGCGCGTTTTTCCCGTCCTTTGTCAATGGCTTCGATAATACCTTGGTTTTGAGCAACTAAGCTTTCAGCCAACTTAGTAACAGATTCGACTGTAATTGTTGGATTCTGCGAGATTTTCTCCATTTGTGGAATGACTTCTTTGCTGGTTTCAGCCAGCATTTGAAGCGCTGCATTGTTGGCATTAGAAATGGCGTTCGCTACCTGACCAGATTTCATTGATTGTTGCAAAATACCTAGTTGAGCAATAGAGAGCTTCATGGTCGGAATGGTGTTGCGACGGAGCATGCCGAGTTTTTGGCGCATATCAGAAGACACCTTCACGAGATTACGCATTTGCGGGGTAGTGGCCCAAGCAACATACAGACGGCTGATGTATTCAGTGTGTTGCTGTTCCAATGTATTGACAACTTCAGTCAAGCGGGCCAATTCTTGTGATTTGGTTTGGTAATCTAGAGTGGCGGTATCTAATTGTGCCACTTCATTTTGAAGAGTCAAGGCACGCGCACCGGCTTCTCTTTGACTGGCTTCGATAAAGGAAATGACACCGACTAGATTTTCAATGGATTTGGTGTTGTCTTCAATTAACATTTCGGCAGAAACGATATTGCGTGCGAGCAGATCTTCTTGCTTGACGACAGTGGCAGCCATACTATCCATTTTTTGCTCGATATTTTGTGAATCAAAATAGAACTCTTGCAAGGTATTCTTGCTTTGTTTAAAGAGTTTTTCTAAGAAATTTGGCTTTTTATCTAGTTCTGCAATTTGAGCATCCTTGTATTTAGCAACAAAACCATTTAACTCTTTATTGGTATTTTTTAGCAATTCATCGACTTGTGGGATTTGAAGTTTCTTTTGCTCGGCTAAAATACGGTTGACAGTGTTATTAACATCTTCGACCGCGGCTTGTCCAAAATCTAAAAGAGCATTCTGGTCAGAAATAAAGTTATCTACCAACTGTGGGGCTTTTGCCATGATAGCATTTTGTTGTTCAGGAGTTAATTTCTCCAAAAAAGTTAACTGCCCATTTGCTTGGGTTTTGGTTGATTCAATAATCTCGGTGGTTTTATCCGTTTTCGTAATGGCATTGTTAGCGATTTTGTCAATGTCGAAGTTAAATTCTTGGCTCATAAGGTCTCCTTTTGATGTTATAGTTCTGTGTTCGTCTCTTTTTTAGTTAAAATCCGCAAGCTGATGTCAAAATCTCGTAAATCAGCCTCGTTGAGCTGACGGAGTGTTTCATCCAAGTCTAAATCAAACTGCTCAATAGCCGCTTTGGCACTAGAGAGCCGTTCCTCAGCATTGTAAAAATCTTTCGGGGAGGTCTTGATTTTTAGGTAGCCCTCCAAAATATCCTCATAATGCTCCATTTGAGATTGATGGATCGCAGTTAATTCTTCCTTGTTGTTGCTTTCTGACTGAGAAATTTTCTTGAGAATAGCTTCATGGTCGGTTTGGATATTGTGAATGGTTTCGAGCAATTCTGGTGCTAATTCTTCAAGGCTTGACTTTGTACTCTCAGCATCTTGCGTGCGGAGGTTGTAAAGTTGAGCATGAATGTCTGCTGTTACGTCTTGCACTTTCCGTTGAATCCGCTGGTAAATCTCAGGTGAGATATGTTTTCTCAAGGTATCAGTCCGATCTTGGATATAGCTTAATTGAGGCAAGAGCTGTTCGGCCAACTGTTGGTATTTTTCATAAGCCTTTTCTTCTAGATAAGCATCTAATTGTTTGATTCGACTATCTGCGGCACCGATTTCCTCTTTCAAATCTTCAATTTGCTGACTGGCGCTAGGTCCTGTGATTTTTTTCGGCTTATGGGTTGCATAGTAGTAAATTCCGTAGCTTATACCGACAGCAAAGAGGATCGGGATGAGGTACTGCATAATAATACCGACTGCGATAAAAATAAGTAGTATACCAATCCATCTTCTAGAACGTACATTTCTATAATCTCTTCTGGACATAAATTATCTAATCCCGTTTCTTCTGAAATTTCTAAGTCTATTTTAGCATAAAAATGTATAAAAGACGGTACTGAACGATATGTTTAATAAAAAGTTTAGTTGAAAATAATCATGGACTGCTCAGATTTTTCAAAAATTTCTTGACTTAGAGTGCACTCCAAGGTATATAATAAAAGTGTAAATATTTTATCTTTTTGATGAATGTGGAGCATCATCTTTTTAATAGAGAAAGGAACAATAAGATGAAAGCAGCAGTTTTTGTAGAACCAGGAAAAATGGAGGTAAGAGAGGTTACGCGTCTAGATGCTATTTGTCGGACGCGTCGGTGTGCCACATACAGGGGACATCAACATAGGTGACTACTGGATGGTCAACTTGGCAATGGCTGGTGGACCGGCTTCTTGTACAACTTATGACAAAGAAATCTTGCTAAAAGCAGTTCTATATGGTCAAATCAATCCTGGTAAAGTTTTCACTCAATCTTACAAATTAGAAGACATTGACCAAGCCTACAAAGACATGGCTGATAGAAAAACGATTAAAGCGATGATTGTGATGAATTAAGAGTTCCGAAAGAGGTTGGTAGAATCCGGCCTCTTTTATGATTGTGAATTTTAGTTCAATAGTTCTCAAATACCTTCATTTTTGATAAAATAAAAGAAAAGCAGTTAAAAAGGGAGAAAATCATGTCTTTAACCAGTCAGATTATTACAGCTGAATTTCCGGATTTAGAAAAAGTAGAACAACTCAATACAGAAGCCTTTCCTGAGGAGGAGCGTGCACCGCTATCGGAGTTGCTGCGATATGGAGATGGGGAATATTCCCATTTCTTTGCCTTTTATGATGGCGACGAATTTGTCGGTTTTGCCTTTTCAGTTTACAATGAAAGAGCCTTTTATATCAGCTTTTTTGCGATTATGCCTCATTTGCGCAGTCACGGTTATGGCGGCAAAATTATTGATAAGTTGGTGGATTTTTATCAAAGGACCATGGTTTTAGAGGTAGAACGCCTTGACGAGCCTTGTGATAATCTGGAACAGCGAAAAGCTCGTATGGATTTCTATCGGCGAAACGGCTTTCGCTCTTCACATGCCTACTTAGAATACGACGGTTTAAGTTTTGAAATTCTTTATAAAGGACCGTTTTTTGATGAAGAAGCCTATCGGGACATTTTCAAAAAAATCCAAGAAGATGGTTATTTTGAATTTGAAATCAAGCATGGTCATGGAAGAGACTGGGAGTAGCTGAAAAGCACTATCGAATATTTCTATTTTTCGTTGATCTACCTAAAAAACGAGCTGTTGTTTTCAGCTCGTTTTACAGTGTATTTAGTATTTAATGGATTTCTGGGAAAAGTTTGGCCAAAATTTTAGGTGTAATGCTTTGACCGGGACCTTCTGCGCAATAAGTGTGCATATACATGGATGGATTGAAATTCAGCTCAATGCAGGTGCAGTGGGGCTCATTTTTGCTGGCTGGAAGTGTGCTATCTGGGATAATTAAATCCACACCACAGACCCAAGCTCCCATAGCAGTTGCCATTTCTGCCGCTAGTTCCTTATAGGAGGTGTGCATGGTTTCAGTCACATCTATTGAATCTCCACCAGTAGAAATATTAGAATTACGGCGAAGAAAGGCTTGAATTCCTTGTGGTAGGACATCATCTGCTTTATAACCTTGCTGGGCTAGCATGAGCAGCTCAATCTCACCAAGCTCAATCATTTCCAGTGGAGCGCGATGGTCGCGCCCTCGTAGAGGATTGGTATTTTTAAAAGCTACCAGTTCTCGAATGGTGTGCCGACTGTCTCCTACAACATTGGCTGCTAAGCGCAGAAGCACCGCCTCACATTTTCCGTCTAGGATAAAGAAACGGTATTCGGTTCCTGCGATAAATTCCTCAACAAGGATAGAGCTGTCCTCTGAAAAGGCAATCTCCAATGCTTTTTGGTAACTGTCTCGATTGGCAGGTGCTTGAAAAATAGAAATTCCTAACCCGAAATTGGTGGATTTGGGTTTGACAACAATCGGCTTATCTTTGATAAGGGGATAGTAAGCTATTCCTTCTTCCAGAGTGGAAAATTCAGCTCCAGCAGGAACAGGAAAGCCAGCAGCAGATAAAATTTTCTTAGTTACTGTCTTATTTGCCATCGCAAGAGGCACGATATAGTTGTCCTTTGAGGTCATATTGCCATTTTTGACATACTCGATATGATCTTTATGTTGAAGCTTTAAAAACTGGTCACTTTCGTCTAAGATTTCTACTTGCACTCCTTTTTGAATAGCGTCAAAGAGGAGCATTTGAGTGGAGAGTTCCATATTTTCATAGCCTTTTAGCGCATAATGTGCATGCCAAGCGTAGTTGTGGTATTCTTTGGCTTTTTCTAAACCAAAGGCTTCTAAAGACTGGTTTCGAAGATAAGGCAAGAGCTGAGCGGCAAGGGTCAGGTTGGGATCAGCTACTGCATTTCTTGCATGTTGAAGCAAGTTTTGATAGTAGGGACTTAGTTCAAAATGATGAATAACAGCTTGCATGGATTCAAGAAGTAAGTCGGTATTAGCTTCAACTGGTAGCGGAGCCAGAGGGTGGCTAAGAGCGATTTGCTCATTTAGAGCATGGGCTTGATTTAGAAGTTCATCAGGTTCTGCTATATCATCGAGCCAGAGCAAGGCAAGCAAAAAGAGATGAACCGTGTCCATTGTCTCCTGACTGATTCCCAGCACCTCAAAAGGATTGAGGTCAAAGCAGCGGAATTCTAAATAGGTGATTCCTTTTTCTAAGTAAAGTCGATTTTCTTTTTGCCCACGGAAACGAACAGGCATGTAGCATTCTTTCTCGGCAATTAAATCGCCTTGTGCTACGTATTTCTCTATATCGCTCACATAAGATTCTAGTGAGGCATAAGAGATATGAATCTTTTGATCATTGACATAACCAAGATCACTATTGCGGATAGAGCGAACAGGCTGAGAAATCTCCCTTGTCAAGAATCCTTCCTCAGCAATTGGTGCTGCTCCGTATAAATAGGTCAGAAACCAGCGGAAACGTAAAAAGTTTCGAGCCAATTTGAGATAGAGGTCATTTTTAAACAGACGAATATTCTTGTAATCACTGACCTTGAAAAGAGCTTGGATCAAGTCGGCTCCCAATTCCACATTGTAGTGAATGCCTGAGATAGCTTGTAGCGTTTTTCCATATTTTTTTGCTAAACTTTCTCGATAATGACGCTCAAAATCGTTTTCTAAATGAGCGATTTGAATTTCTGCTGGCGACAATTTTGGGGGCATAGAGAGTGGCCAGATTGCTTCATTTTTTTGGATGGTGCGTCCAGCTACATCGGTAATAGCAGTGAGAAAACGCCTTGCTTCTTTTGTAGAAGTTGCAATCGGGGTGATGAGTTCTAATTGCTGCTCACTAAAATCGGTCTGAATCGTCGGGTGAAAATTGCGGTTGCCAAATGCTTGGGGATGAGGAGTTTGAGCTAATTTTCCGTCTTGATTGATGCGCAAGCCCTCCCTTTCCAATCCGAAAGTAGCTTGTAAAATAGGTGCATCTGTTGCTAATTTTTCGAATAAGTGATTGATGTTCATGGGAAATACCTGTTTATTTTCTAATACTTTTAGTCTATTATAAAAATGCTCAGAAAACAAATTTCTACTACGTTTTCCGAACCTTTTTTAAAAGAAAACGATTCTATTTTAGATAGGATAAGAATTTTCCAAAAGAGGGGGACTCAAACTTCGTCATTTGCAAACAACTGCGATAGTCTTATCTTGAAAAAAGAAGGAATTTTTCTTATAATAAAGTGTAAGACATAATTGCGGGTGAAACTCCTGCCATGTAGACAAGAAAGGACGAGCGCTTAGCTCAGACAAAATTATGACATCAGTTGTAGTTGTAGGAACCCAGTGGGGAGATGAAGGAAAAGGAAAGATTACAGATTTCCTTTCAGCTAATGCCGAAGTTATTGCCCGTTATCAAGGCGGAGACAATGCCGGTCATACCATTGTAATTGACGGTAAAAAGTATAAATTGCACTTGATTCCATCCGGTATTTTCTTCCCAGAGAAAATCTCTGTTATCGGAAACGGAATGGTAGTCAATCCCAAGTCTCTTGTAAAGGAATTGGCTTATTTGCACGAGGAGGGTGTCACGACAGATAACCTTCGGATTTCAGATCGTGCCCATGTTATCCTTCCTTACCATATTGAGTTAGATCGCTTACAGGAAGAAGCTAAAGGTGATAACAAAATCGGAACGACTATTAAGGGAATTGGTCCAGCTTATATGGACAAAGCAGCTCGCGTGGGAATCCGAATTGCTGATCTTTTGGATAAGGATATTTTCAGAGAACGTTTGGAGCGCAACTTAGCTGAAAAAAATCGTCTCTTTGAAAAACTCTACGACAGCACAGCTATCCAATTTGACGATATTTTTGAAGAATACTACGCATACGGTCAGCAGATTAAACAATACGTGACCGATACGTCGGTTATCTTGAACGATGCTCTCGATCAAGGTAAACGTGTCCTTTTTGAAGGAGCGCAGGGAGTTATGCTAGATATTGACCAGGGCACTTATCCATTTGTTACCTCTTCTAATCCTGTTGCAGGTGGTGTGACGATTGGTTCCGGTGTGGGTCCAAGCAAGATTGACAAGGTTGTTGGAGTTTGCAAAGCCTATACCAGTCGTGTTGGTGACGGGCCATTCCCGACAGAACTATTTGATGAAGTAGGCAACCGCATTCGTGAAGTCGGGCATGAATATGGAACGACAACAGGACGTCCTCGCCGTGTTGGTTGGTTTGATTCGGTTGTTATGCGCCACAGCCGACGTGTATCTGGTATTACTAACCTTTCTCTCAATTCAATTGACGTTTTGACAGGACTGGATATAGTTAAAATCTGTGTAGCTTACGACTTAGATGGTGAGCGCATTGACCATTACCCAGCTAGTTTAGAGCAACTCAAGCGCTGCAAACCAATCTATGAAGAATTACCAGGTTGGTCAGAAGACATTACAGGTGTTCGCAGTTTAGAAGAGTTGCCAGAAAATGCACGCAACTACGTCCGCCGTGTGAGTGAACTTGTCGGTGTCCGCATCTCTACTTTCTCTGTTGGACCAGGTCGTGAACAAACCAATATTTTAGAAAGTGTTTGGTCAAGTTTGTAATAGAAATTATAATCGGAAGCGAGTTCAAGCTCGCTTTTTATGCGTAAAAAACAAAGAATTTAAAAATTTTTAAATAATACGTCTCTTCTTAAGTTAATTTTAAGCTGGCTAGGTTATACTAAAACCATCAGATGAAGACCTCCTAACTTTATTTGATAGAAATCCTAAACTTTTTCATAATAATCTCCTGAAAGCCATCGAAAGGTGGCTTTTTTATATTTTCAGGTTTATAACATGATATAATAAATGGAGAGCAAAGGAGATAAATGATGAACTTTACAGATTTGTCTAATAAAGAACAGGAAAAAATAATGATAAGTGAAATTATCAGGAATTTAAAAAAGCTAGGTGGCTATGCAACCAAACGAGAGTTGCTAGATGCTATTAAAAAGGGAGAAAATACGATAGATGATAATTTTTTTGAGGAAGAAAAAGTGTCTCAAAAAAGTGGAAAAATTTATAAACCTAGTGATTACACTTTTAATTTTTCTACCAAAAGTTTGCTTATCACGGGCTATCTTTCTAAACCAAAGCAATCGACTTTTGAATTGACAGAATTAGGTAGAAAAGTGAAACTGGATGAGCATTTTGCTAGCGATATTCAACAGAAAGCCATTCAATTTTGGAAAAATGAGAAGAAGTCAAAACAATTCTTCAAGTTATCCTTTGAAAAGGAACTTAAACATTCACTAGATGACTCAAAAGAAAATTGGAGAGTTGAGTTGACAAGAGCTTTAAAATCTATGTCACCACAAAAATTTGAAACTTTTGCTCGTGGTCTAGTCAAGGAGATGGGTGTCAAACTAGATGAAAAAATTGGGGTTAGTTATACTAATGATGGTGGTTTAGATGGTTTTGGCTATATTACTAGTACAGATGACTTCAGAACCAATCGTGTAGCTATCCAAGCAAAGCGTTGGGAAAACAATGTTCCTTCTCCGGAGATTGATAAATTCCGCGGTGCAATGGATAAATACAATGCAGAATATGGTATTTTTATTACAACTTCTGATTTTTCAAGAAGTGCCATTGAAGCAGCTCGTCAAGGAACTAGAGTCATTACTTTAATTAATGGAGAAGATATTGCGGATCTAGTTGCCAAATATAAACTTCATGTCAGAGAAGTCACGACTTATGAATTAGGAGATTTTTATCATACAGAGGATTAGATGGTTAAAAGATGAACTATACAGTTGAAGAAAAAGAATTTTTTATGCGGGAGGCTTTGAAAGAAGCAGAAATTGCACTTGACCATGATGAAATTCCAATTGGCTGTGTGATTGTCAAGGACGGGAAGATTATCGGTCGTGGACATAATGCACGTGAGGAATTGCAGCGAGCGGTCATGCATGCGGAAGTGATGGCGATTGAGAAAGCCAATCAGCATGAGCATAGCTGGCGTCTGCTGGATACGACCCTTTTTGTCACTATTGAACCTTGTGTCATGTGCAGCGGAGCAATTGGGCTAGCACGGATTCCGCAAGTCATCTATGGTGCAAAGAATCCAAAATTCGGCGCAGCCGGCAGCCTTTATGATATTCTAACGGATGAACGGCTCAATCACCGAGTTGAGCTTGAAAGTGGGATTTTGGAAGCAGAATGTGCTCAGATGATGCAAGATTTTTTTAGGAAGAGGAGACAAAAATGAAACATTGGCTAAGTGCTTTGTTCTTTCTTTTAACATTGCTGTTTATTGGGTTGCTGATAGGCAATGTAGAATTTCAAGCTTGGGCTTTTACACGTCATCAAAACCAGCTATCTTGGTATATCCGCCCGATTCTCATTTTACCGATTATCTATTTCTCTTATCGAAAGAGCCTTCTTGGAATTTTTGCTAGCATCTTTGCTCTCTTTACCAGTATGATTTGGTTTTGGGTGCCAAAGACAACCTCTCCTTTGGTAAAAGAGTTTCTAGCTTACGAGCAAGATTTCTTGCAGGCAGATTGGAATCTCAAAAAAGTTTTGTTTGCTTTTTTGGTAATTAGTTTCTTTCTACTTCTGATTAGAGCAACTTGGCTCCATAGTTGGAAATTGTTGACATTACTGTTAATTATCACGGCCTTTTTGAAAATGATCTGGTCCTATCTAGATAGTGGTAGAGCTGGTTTAACGATTGTTGTACCAGCGATTCTAGGTTTATTCATCTGCTTATTTTTCCTTTCTTTTTGGAAAAAAGGAAAATCTTAATTGGCACAAAAACAAATTTATGGTATAATACTTATCGGAGCAACAATTCTGCGTGAAGCGGGTCAGGGGAGGAATCCAGCAGCCCTAAGCGAGTGTGAATTGTGTGCTCTTTTTTGCTTTGCAAAAACGAACTTAAAAAGCGAAATGGAATATAGAAATAGTTTGGCAGGAGTGGGAATTATGCTCTCCAATAGCTATTCTAGAGTGCGGATTATAGTTTGCTGTTAGATAAAATTTGTTCATACTTAAATTTAAAAGCGTTTTTTTACTTTTTTACTATTTACGCAAACGATTGCTTTCAAGATTGGTATGAGATTGCGATTTTTGAAAGTTAACTATAAAAAAACAATTTGGAAACGTTTTAGTCAAGAAAATTGCTTGATAAAAAAGTGGTAAAGCGGTATCATAGTAGGGAAGAAAAATTGGAGGACTATAATGACACATATTCAGTTTAATTACTCAAACGTTCTTGGAAAATTTGTTGCACCACATGAAGTGGACTATATGCAAACACAAGTTTCTGCAGCAGATGAACTATTGCGCAAAGGAACTGGTGCAGGAAGTGACTTCCGTGGCTGGCTTGACCTTCCAGAAAACTATGACAAAGAAGAATTTGCTCGCATTTTGAAAGCAGCAGAACAAATCAAATCAGACAGCGATGTTTTGGTCGTGATTGGGATTGGTGGGTCATACCTTGGAGCGAAAGCAGCGATTGATTTCTTGAGCAATCATTTTGCAAACTTGCAAACCAAAGAAGAACGCAAAGCTCCACAAATCCTTTATGCTGGAAACTCTATCTCATCTACTTATCTTGCAGACTTGGTGGAATACGTTTCAGATAAAGATTTCTCAGTTAATGTGATTTCTAAATCAGGGACAACGACAGAACCTGCCATTGCTTTCCGTGTCTTCAAAGAACTTTTGATTAAGAAATATGGTGAAGCTGAAGCTAACAAACGAATCTATGCGACAACTGACCGCCAAAAAGGTGCTGTTAAGGTTGAAGCAGATGCTAACGGTTGGGAAACATTTGTGGTTCCAGATGACATCGGTGGACGCTTCTCAGTATTGACAGCAGTTGGATTGCTTCCAATCGCTGCATCAGGCGCTGACATCAAAGCCCTTATGGAAGGGGCCAACGCAGCACGTAAAGACTACACTTCAGACAAGATTGCAGAAAACGAAGCTTATCAATACGCAGCTCTTCGTAATATCCTTTACCGCAAAGGTTATGCAACTGAAATTTTGGTTAACTATGAACCTTCTCTGCAATACTTCTCAGAATGGTGGAAACAATTAGCGGGTGAGTCAGAAGGAAAAGACCAAAAAGGTATTTATCCAACATCTGCTAACTTCTCAACAGACCTTCACTCTCTTGGACAATTTATCCAAGAAGGTGCGCGTATTATGTTTGAAACAGTTGTCCGTGTGGACAAACCACGCAAAAACGTAACGATTCCTGAATTGGCAGAAGACTTGGACGGACTCGGCTATCTTCAAGGAAAAGATGTTGACTTTGTTAACAAGAAAGCGACAGACGGTGTACTTCTGGCTCATACTGACGGTGACGTGCCAAATATGTATGTGACGCTTCCTGAGCAAGATGCCTTTACTCTTGGCTATACTATTTACTTCTTTGAGTTGGCTATTGCTATTTCTGGCTACTTGAATGCTATTAACCCATTTGACCAACCAGGTGTAGAAGCTTACAAGAAAAATATGTTTGCTCTTCTTGGAAAACCAGGATTTGAAGAATTGAGCAAAGAATTGAACGCTCGTTTGTAATGTGTAAATAAAGGAACGGCTTCTGGAAGGAAGTCGTTTTTATATGCTTGAAATAGAGTTTAAGTGAAATTTTCACAAAAAACAGGAGAAAAGAATAGAAAGAAAGCGCTTTATTGTGTATAATAAAGGCAGAACATACAATGGAGGCGTTTTATGTCACAAGAAACCTATATTATGGCGATTGACCAAGGGACAACCAGCTCGCGGGCGATTATTTTCAATAAAAAAGGTGAGAAGGTTGCCACGAGTCAAAAAGAGTTTACTCAGATTTTTCCACAGGCGGGCTGGGTTGAGCACAATGCAAATGAGATTTGGAATTCTGTGCAGTCGGTCATTGCAAATGCTTTTATTGAAAGTGGCATCAAGCCCACAGAGATTGAAGCAATCGGCATTACCAATCAACGGGAGACAACAGTTGTATGGGATAAAGAAACGGGCTTACCCATTTACAATGCCATTGTCTGGCAGTCTCGGCAAACAGCTCCTTTAGCAGAAAAGCTCAAGCAAGATGGATATGTAGATTTCTTTCATCAAAAAACAGGTTTGATCATAGATGCTTATTTCTCTGCGACCAAGGTACGCTGGATTTTAGATCAGGTAGAGGGAGCGCAGGAACGTGCAGAGCGAGGAGAATTGCTCTTTGGTACGATTGATACCTGGTTAGTCTGGAAATTAACGGATGGTGCAGCTCATGTGACTGATTATTCAAATGCAGCGCGGACGATGCTATACAATATCAAAGAGCTCCAATGGGATGATGAGATTTTGTCCTTACTCAACATTCCTAAAGCGATGTTGCCAGAAGTTCGCTCGAACTCAGAAATGTACGGTAAAACAGCACCTTATCATTTTTATGGTGGAGAAGTGCCGATTGCAGGAATGGCAGGCGATCAGCAAGCTGCTCTCTTTGGGCAATTAGCATTTGAGCCGGGAATGGTGAAGAATACTTATGGGACTGGATCTTTCATCATTATGAATACTGGTCAGGAGTGCAATTTATCCAAAAATAATCTTTTGACGACCATTGGCTATGGGATAAATGGCAAAGTGACTTATGCTTTGGAAGGTTCGATTTTTATTGCGGGTAGTGCCATTCAGTGGCTTCGTGACGGTCTTCGTATGATTGCTAGCTCACCTGAATCTGAGAAATATGCAAAAAAATCCACCAATGAAAATGAAGTGTATGTTGTTCCAGCCTTTACGGGACTTGGAGCGCCTTATTGGGATCCAGAAGCAAGAGGTTCTATTTTTGGCTTGACGCGTGGAACAAGTAAAGAAGACTTCATCAAGGCAACTCTGCAATCCATTGCTTATCAAGTGCGCGATATCATTGATACGATGCAAATGGACACAGATACAGCTATCCAAGTCCTGAAGGTAGATGGTGGTGCTGCCATGAATGATTTCCTCATGCAGTTTCAAGCAGATATTCTGGGAATTGAGTTAGCGCGTGCGGCAAATTTGGAAACAACGGCTCTTGGAGCAGCTTTTCTGGCCGGTCTTGCGGTCGGCTATTGGAAAGACATGGAGGAGCTAAAAACATTAAATGCGGTTGGGGAAACGTTCCAACCTGCGATGCTAGAGGCGGAGCGCCAAAAATTGTACCAAGGCTGGAAAGCAGCAGTTGCAGCCACGCAATTTTTTGCAAAAGAATCTAGCAAATAGTTGAAAAATATAACTATGAATTACAAGTGTCGGTAATCATTTAGTATAAGATACGAGAAGAGGGATTAGGAGCCAATCTTAGTCGCTCTTCTTTACTTTACTAACTCTTTTAGCATTAAATTTTCAGACTAAGAGTGAATTACATGCGTTTTGTATCAGTTGGATAGAGTAAAATGGTGAATATGCCTGCTCTTATTGGTTTTTTTGAAAATTATGGTATAATAGATATAATTTTGGTAGATGGAGTTGAGTTTTGAAGAAAAGCTATCGCGTCAAGAGCGAGAAAGATTTTAATGCGATTTTCAAAAGTGGGCAAAGTTTTGCCAATAGAAAATTCGTCATTTATAAATTAGAAAAGAAACAAAAACACTTTCGAGTAGGAATATCTGTCAGTAAAAAACTAGGAAATGCGGTCATGCGCAATAAGATTAAACGCCGTATTCGACACGTTTTGATAGCTCATCAAGCAGAGTTAGCAGCGCTTGATTTTGTCGTTATTGCACGCAAAGGTGTGGAAATTCTGACTTATCAAGAATTAGAGCAAAATTTGCTTCATGTACTAAAAATAGCAAAAATTTATCAGGAAGGTTTGAGTAGTGAAAAAGAAAAGTAAACTGGCGGGGCTTTTAGTTTTAGCTTCGCTCATCTTAACGGCGTGTGGGACGAGTGAGGTCACAGCGAGTTCGCCGGATTTATGGGAGAGATTTGTCTATTTCTTCGCCGTAACGATTCGTTTCCTGTCATTCAATGGAAGTACAGGAATTGGGATTATCCTTTTCACATTGATTATTCGGACAGTTCTTTTGCCTGTTTTCCAATTGCAGATCAATGCTTCTCGGAAAATGCAGGAAGCGCAGCCGTTAGTGAAAGAATTGCAGGCGAAGTATCCAGGACGCGACATGGAAAGTCGCAGTCGTTTGGCAGAAGAAACACAAAAGCTGTATAAGGAATTAGGAGTAAAGCCATCGGCATCATTTTGGCCCTTGCTTATTCAAATGCCTGTGTTGATTGCCTTGTATCATGCTTTGACGCGTGTTGAATTTCTTAAAGTAGGGCACTTTCTATGGCTGAATCTGGGCGCGACAGATCCCTATTATATTTTGCCAGTTTTAGCAGCTGTTTTCACCTTTTTGAGTACTTGGTTGAGCAATAAAGGAATGGCGGAACGCAATGGTTTGATGACAGGAATGATGTTTATCATGCCGCTGTTTGTCTTCTTCTTTGCTATGAGTGTAGCAAGTGGGGTTGCTTTGTATTGGAGCACATCGTACGCGTATCAAGTGTTCCAAACGCTTTTACTGAGCAATCCATATAAAATCATTGCAGAAAGAGAAGCGAAAGCGACTGCTGAGCGGGAACGTGAAGAAAAGAAAAAACGTGCTTATCGTAAAGCACAAAAAAAGAGAAAGTAAGGAGGCACTTGTATGGTATTATTTACAGGAGCGAGTGTTGAAGAAGCCATTCAAAATGGCTTGCGCGAGTTAGATATTCCACGGATGAAAGCACATATCAAAGTGATTTCTCGTGAGAAAAAAGGATTTTTAGGATTATTTGGCAAGAAATTAGCCCAAGTTGATGTGGAACCTATTAACGAAACAACTGTAGTAAAAGCTAACCAAAAAGCTGTCAAAGGTGTTCCGGAAGCAATCAATGCTCAAAATGAGCCCGTTAAAAGCGTGAGTGAAGCAACTGTTGACTTAGGACATGTTGTTGCAGCCATTAAAAAAATCGAAGGAGAAGGCAAAGAAATCTCAGATGATGTCAAAGCTGAAATTTTGAAGCACGAAAAAGAAGCCAGCACGATTCTTGAAGAAACAGGCACAATTGACTTATTGAAAGATAGTGACATCGTAAATTTTCAAAAATCGGTCGCTCAAGAAGAAAAGACAACTGACAAGATTATTTCTTTTGACCAGGCTGTAGAAAAGCGCTCGGAAGTCCAACCGATAGCTGAAGAGCCGGCTGATTTTGAAGATTTGGGCATTCAAGTGGAAGAAAATTATGATGTTGAAGAAGTTGTTGCGAGTGTGACGGGCTATGTGCAAAACATCGTGGACGAAATGGATGTTGAAGCTAGCATTGCAAGTGCTCATAATCGTCGGACAATCAATATGCAGATTGATACCAATGAGCCTGGTCGCATTATTGGCTATCACGGGAAAGTGCTAAAAGCTCTTCAATTATTGGCACAGAATTATCTTTATAATCGCTATTCTAAGAGCTTTTACATTTCTATCAATGTCAATGATTATGTAGAACATCGAGCAGAAGTTCTACAAAGCTACGCTCAGAAGCTAGCTGATCGTGTGTTGGAATACCAACATAGTCAAAAGACTGATCCTATGTCTAACAATGAGCGGAAAATTATTCACCGAATTATTTCTAAAATGGACGGGCTTACCAGCTATTCAGAGGGTGACGAACCAAACCGTTATGTTGTTGTGGATATTGACAGTGAATAATAAACTAAGGACTGAGAAGAATTTCTTTTCAGTCTTTCTTTCCGTTTAGTCCACTAATTGACGTTGCTTGAGATTGAGAAGAAAGGAGCTTACATGTCTATTTTTTCAGCTATTGAAACTTACTTAGCATTACAAGGACATAAATATATTTCTCCTGATAAAGCGGGAGAATTGAGAGAAATGATGCTTGATCTCAAACAGAAAGGTCAGGCAGCACGCGCGGAATTTTCGGACTTGGTTAAGCAATTTCAAAGATTTTATCCAAAATTAACTCTGGAGCGTACCAGCAACTGGATGAATCAAGCTCAAATTTTGCGTCCCCATTTTTGGAACTATTTGTGTGGTTATGGCGATATCACAGAACCAATGTTTGCGCTGCGTTTATATGGGAAGCCAAGAGATTTTGGAGTATCGTTAGAAGTCAGCTTTATCGAGCGCAAGAAAGATGAAACCAGTCTGACGAAGCAAAATCGAGTCTTGCAGGTGCCAATCGCAACTCCGGTTTATTACTTGGCTCAAATAAATGGTGTCAGTCAACGATTTGCTGGAACAGAAGAAAATCGACAGTATTTGAGCCAACAAGTAAAAACAGGGCAAGTCCGTAAAGTCTTAGTGAAATACGATGTAGATTTAGCCCAAGCCACATCAATAAGGCAAGTTCTGGATGAGCTTCAGGATGCTATGATAACACTCATTCCTTTTTATGAGGCAACCAGAGAATTGTACGAGGTTTAGACAAACTTTCTTGAGGCTTTAGCAAAAACAATTTCGCGCTGCTATTGACAAAAGGCTTAGAATCATATAGAATAATAAAGTATGTTTAGTAACTGATCACAATAGCCGGCTAAACGAATACAAGAATCTAAGAGGAGGTATTCAAAGTGAAACGTACTTATCAACCAAGTAAAATCCGTCGTGCGCGCAAACATGGTTTCCGTCATCGTATGGCAACTAAAAACGGTCGTCGCGTACTTGCTAGCCGTCGTCGTAAAGGACGCAAAGTTTTGGCTGCATAATCCAAACGAATACAAGATGAAGAACCAACGGAAACTCGAGACCGCTGGTTTTTTTGTTGGATAACAAAGAGACAATCTGCATTTACCACGAGATTTTGATATAATAGAAACTGATATAAAGAGGAATGAATGATGAAAATTTTTGATACGCATACACACCTCAACGTGGACAATTTCGCAGGAAAAGAATCTGAAGAAATTGCTTTTGCACGCGAGTTAGGTGTCACAAAGATGAATATTGTGGGATTTGATGCAGAAACCATTGAAAAGTCGCTTGCGCTGTCTCGTCAATATGACGAACTTTACAGTACGATTGGCTGGCACCCGACGGAGGCAGGTTCTTATACGCAGGAAGTTGAGGACATGCTTATCAGTCATTTGCACGATCCCAAAGTTATTGCCCTCGGTGAGATTGGTCTGGACTATCATTGGATGACAGCACCGAAAGAAGCGCAAGAGCGTGTTTTTCGGCGGCAGATTCAGTTGTCAAAAGATTTGGACTTGCCTTTTGTAGTGCACACTCGTGATGCTTTGGACGACACATATGAGATTATTAAAAGCGAGGGTGTGGGTCCTCGTGGGGGCATTATGCATTCTTATTCAGGTTCTTTGGAAATGGCAGAGCGCTTTATCCAACTTGGTATGATGATTTCATTTTCGGGTGTGGTCACGTTTAAGAAAGCTGTAGATGTGCAGGAAGCTGCGCAAAAACTGCCTTTGGACAAAATCCTAGTTGAAACGGATGCACCTTACTTAGCTCCTGTTCCAAAGCGTGGTCGTGAAAATCGGACGGCTTATACTCGCTATGTGGTGGACTTTATCGCTGATTTGCGTGGGATGACAACAGAAGAGCTAGCAGCGATAACAACTGCCAATGCGGAAAGGATATTTGGAATTGAATATATTTAATTGGATGAAAACTAATACAACTTTTAAAGTTAATCTATATTTTGGTCTTATATATGTTATTTTATATGTTATGTCGTTTTTTATTGGAAATTTGATAAAACCAATATTAACTATTGTTACACTAATATGGATTAGTATTTATTGGTATATATATCGATGCCGTGATGTCTTAACTGTAAGAAAATTTTTATTTGGTTATAAAGAACGCAATGATTTATGTGGGAGCGATGCTTTTTTCTTTAAATTACTATCAAATGAATTTTTTAAAATTATGAAGAGTTACCCAATAACTATGATATATATATTACTTTGGTATCTGCCTCTAAATGCCTTACTAAAATTTTGGGATGCAATCAAAAACATTATTGAAATACTAAACTTATTTGATATATTGGGTTTTCTCAATTGTTTTGAAAGTTGTATTAAATATTTAGCAAGCAATTTAGCTCCATATATGTTGGCGTATAAAGATGAAACACAAATCGTTGTAAACATTGTGTATTTGCTTGTTTTGTGGATAGTAACATATACTATTTGTTTGCGAATCAAGCTGTCTAAATTTCTGGATAATAACTAGTAATATGGAAAAAATAAAAATTTCTCAAGTCATCGTTGTAGAAGGTCGAGATGATACAGCTAACCTTAAAAGATACTTTGACGTAGAAACTTATGAAACGAGAGGGTCTGCGATTTGTCAAAAAGACATTCAACGCATCAAACATCTCCATAACTTGCACGGAGTGATCGTTTTTACCGATCCAGATGTCAATGGTGAGCGGATTCGTAGAATGATTATGACAGAGATTCCTAGCGTTCAGCATGCTTTTTTAAAGCGCAATGAGGCAGCTCCCAAGTCTAAAAGTAAAGGAAAATCATTAGGTATTGAGCATGCTTCTTATGAAGATTTGAGGATAGCTCTTTCGCAGGTGACTAAGAATTTTGAAAAAACGACTGATTTTGATATCACACGTTCAGATTTGATTCGCTTAGGATTTCTGGCAGGCAATGACAGCCGCAAACGTCGTGAATTTTTAGGAGAAGAACTCCGCATTGGCTATTCAAATGGAAAACAGTTGCTTAAACGACTAGAATTGTTTGGGATTGGATTGACAGATATTGAAAATGTGATGAAAGAGTACGAAAGGAATCGACATGGCAAATAGAAGCTATATTTATTTAAAAAACGGAGATGAGACACGTGTTTTAGCGGAGGGAATTTATACGATTCCTTATTTCTGGCAACTATTTTGGGGTGAAGAAGAGCTGCAAGCGGCTATTGATTTGTGGCAAAAAGCAGAAGAGCTTGAAAAAGAAGATAAAGAGAAGACAGAAGAATTTTATCGGACACAGGATACGGGGATTGCTCTTTCTGATGAAAACTTTCATCAGAATGCTCGTCACAATCGCTCCTTTTTAGAGCAGCATGCTCCACAGACTTTGCAACTGTACGATGACTTTGTGTGTTACATTACTGCAAATATCAAAGAGGGCGATACGCTAGGATTTGACGTTTTAGAAATTATTTCTATGGACGAGTTGCCTATTGCTTTTGACAAACTTTTAAAAAATGTCCGAGCTATTCAGCAAAATCGACCAGAAGATTTAGATTTTTCTTTAGCGGACGAGGATTTGCTTGGGATAGCTATGGGTTTCCCAGATGATTATGCTTCAGACATGCTGCCAGTAGATAATATTCTAAATTCGGTTGCTTACCAAGATGAGTTTAAGAAACGTAAAAATCAAAAAAACAAGCAAATGACTGATGTGACTGAATCTACTTCAACAGAAACTAAACGCCGTATTCATCTGGCATTTTGGATTTTGCTTGTGCTGGGAATTATGCGAATTTTATATATTTTATTCAGCTAATAGATAGAAAAGAGATTTATGAGAATTGCGGATTATAGTGTGACGCGAGCTGTGCTTGAGCGTCATGGTTTTACTTTTAAAAAATCATTCGGTCAGAATTTCTTGACCGATACCAATATTTTACAAAAAATTGTGGACACAGCTGAGATTGATGAGAATGTTAATGTTATCGAAATCGGACCAGGCATCGGAGCTCTAACTGAGTTTTTGGCAGAAAATGCAGCCGAAGTTATGACTTTTGAAATTGATGAGCGCTTGGTGCCGATTTTGGCAGATACTCTGCGGGATTTTGACAATGTGTGCGTGGTCAATGAAGATATTCTTAAGTCAGACTTGCAAGTCCGAATCAAGGAATTTGCCAATCCAAGTCTTCCTATCAAAGTGGTGGCCAACCTACCCTACTACATTACCACTCCTATCCTCATGCACTTGATTGAGAGTGGCATTCCTTTTAGTGAATTTGTTGTGATGATGCAGCGAGAAGTAGCTGATCGCATCTCGGCGCAGCCCAATAGTAAGTCTTATGGTAGTTTGTCAATAGCTGTACAATATTACATGACAGCTAAGGTCGCTTTTATCGTACCACGAACAGTCTTTGTTCCTGCTCCAAATGTGGATTCGGCTATCCTCAAGATGGTTCGCAGAGACCAGCCAGCAGTTGGGGTCAAGGATGAAGCTTTCTTCTTCAAAGTCTCAAAAGCTAGTTTTACCCACCGCCGGAAAACCCTCTGGAATAATCTGACCAGTTATTTTGGGAAGTCTAATGAAGTCAAAACAAAGCTAGAGTCCGCTTTGGACAATGCTGAGTTATCTCCAAGTGTACGAGGAGAAGCGCTTAATTTGCAAGAATTTGCACGTTTAGCAGATAGCTTATATGACGAGGGATTCAGATGAGTTGAATAATATTGTAAACAAAAAGCCTCACTAAGTTCATCTTAGTGAGGTTTTTCATAAGGAAAGGACGGGATTTGAACCCGCGCATGAATAAAATCCATTTGCCGGATTTCGAGTCCGGTGCCGTACCAAGCTGGGCCACCTTTCCAAAATTTAGAATAAGCAATTTTTGAATGGGCTCGATAGAAGCATTCAAAATAGGCTATTTCGTTTTAGGCGAGAAGACAAAGCGCAGCATAAGCTGCAATACCAAAACACCTAACAAAATAAAAATGCGGAAAAAGGGATTTGAACCCTCACGTCCGAATGGACACATGCGCCTGAAGCATGCGCGTCTGCCGTTCCGCCATTTCCGCTCGGTATCTATTATACCACATTAGCGATGTTTTTCATCATTTTTTTGCACTAAAAAGCAAAATACTTGTTTTTTTGATATAATGAACTTATTAAGGTTAAAGGAGTTCATTTGAAAGGAACAATTGTGAAAGCCTTGGCTGGCTTCTATTATGTAGAGTCAGAAGGTAAGGTGTATCAGACCAGAGCCAGAGGGAATTTTCGCAAGAAAGGTCAAACTCCCTATGTGGGAGATGAGGTCGAATTTTCTGCTGAGAAAGATTCTGAAGGATACATTTTAAAAATAGCAGAGCGAAAAAACAGTCTAGTGAGGCCGCCCATCGTTAATATCAATCAGGCTGTCGTGATAATGAGTGCCAAAGAGCCAGATTTCAATCCTAATCTGTTGGATCGATTTTTAGTTCTCTTGGAACAAAAAGCTATTCGGCCGATTATCTATATCAGTAAATTGGATTTGTTGGAGGACGACAAAGAGCTAGATGCTTTTCTTGATGTTTACCAAGCGATTGGTTATGATACTGCCAAAACAGTCGCAGAACTGTTGCCATTTTTGACAAGTAAAAAGACGGTTTTCATGGGGCAGACAGGAGTTGGCAAATCCACTTTGCTCAATAAAATTGCACCGGATTTACAGTTAGAGACGGGTGAGATTTCAGAGAGTTTAGGTCGCGGTCGTCATACGACACGAGCTGTCAGTTTTTACAATCTTAATGGAGGAAAGATTGCGGATACTCCGGGGTTTTCTTCCTTGGATTATGAAGTGGACAATGCAGAGGATTTAAATCAAGCATTTCCTGAAATTGCCGAAGTCAGTCGTGGCTGCAAATTCCGAACTTGTACTCATACGCATGAACCGAGCTGTGCAGTGAAACCTGCTGTTGAAAATGGAACGATTGTAGCCTTTCGTTTTGAGAATTACTTGCAATTTTTGAGTGAAATTGAACATCGTCGTGAAACCTATAAAAAAGTAGCCAAGAAGCAACCTAAGTGAGGAGGAAGCCAAATGAAATCATATAAAATTGCACCGTCTATTTTAAGTGCAGACTATGCTAATTTTGAATCAGAATTGAAAAAATTAGAAGCCACAGGGGCAGATTACGCTCATATTGATATTATGGACGGACATTTTGTTCCCAATATCAGCTTCGGTGCGGGTGTGGTAGCGAGCATGCGACCACATAGTAAGTTGGTGTTTGATTGTCATCTCATGGTCTCCAATCCAGAACACCATATTGAAGATTTTGCTCGTGCGGGTGCAGATATTATCAGTATCCATGCTGAAGCAACGCCGCATATTCACGGAGCTTTGCAAAAGATTCGGGCAGCTGGTGTCAAGGCAAGTGTTGTTATCAATCCGGGAACGCCCGTTGAAGCGGTGAAAAATGTTTTGAATTTGGTTGATCAAGTCTTGGTTATGACTGTTAATCCAGGCTTCGGTGGGCAAGCTTTTCTACCAGAAACAATGGATAAAGTACGCGAATTAGTCGTTTTGAGAGAAGTGAACCAACTAGACTTTGATATTGAAGTAGATGGTGGTATTGATGATGAAACCATTGGCATTGCTAAAGAAGCTGGTGCTAATGTCTTTGTAGCGGGCAGTTACGTTTTCAAAGGAGATGTCGCTCATCAGGTTCAAACATTGAAAGAAGCATTGCATGACTAAAATTGCTCTTTTTGCTGGCGGGATGATAGATAGTTTTCAAGTGGATTTTGACATTTTTATCGGAGTGGACAGAGGAAGCCTGTTTCTCATTGAACAAGGCATTTGCCCAGATTTAGCGGTCGGTGATTTTGATTCTGTTTCGGAGGAAGAGTTGGCTTTGATTTGTTCTCAATCGAAAGAGGTACTTCAAGCACAACCTGAAAAAGATGATACGGATTTAGAGTTGGCTGTCAAAGCTGTTTTTGCACGTTCTCCACAGGCGCAAGTGACGATTTTTGGTGCTTTTGGCGGGCGCTTGGATCATACTTTGGCAAATATTTTCTTGCCGAGTAATCCAGAAATTACTCCTTATATGCAGCAAATTCGACTGTGCAATGCACAAAATCAGCTCTGCTATTGTCCTCAAGGGCGGCACGAGGTAAAGCCAGTGGCTGGTATGAACTATTTAGCTTTTATGCCTGCGGACAATAGTCGGTTGAGCATTGAAGGCGCCAAATATCCTTTAAACGAATCCAATTATTTTTTTAAAAAAGTGTATGCTTCTAACGAATTTATAGATGAGCCCGTTTTTTTAGAGTGCCAATCGGGTTATGTTATTATCATTTATAGCAAAGACAGGAGTTAGTATGGAGTTTGTAATCATCTTCTTATTGCTGGGAAATCTTATTGTGACCTTTCTTTTGTGGCAAAAGAATCAGCAACAGACAGATCAAGCGAAGAAGATTTTTGAAGATCAAGCCGATCAATTATCTGATCAGTTGGATTACCGTTTTGAGCAGGAGCGACAGCAACGCCTTCTAGCACAGCAACAGCTGGAATTGGCTCTGGGAGATCGTTTGGGAGAGGTGCGCACGGATTTACATCGAAATTTAACAGAAATGCGGTTAGAGATAAGCGAGAATCTAACCAAAAATCGTGATAAGACAGACGAACGAATGCGCCAGATTCAAGAGTCAAATGACCGTCGTTTAGAACAAATGCGCCAAACAGTGGAAGAAAAATTAGAGAAAACGCTGCAGACGCGGTTGCAAACCTCCTTTGAAACGGTTTCTAAACAGTTGGAGTCAGTCAATCGTGGTCTAGGCGAGATGCAACATGTAGCGCGTGATGTGGGCACTCTAAATAAAGTGCTCTCCAATACCAAAACGCGTGGAATTTTAGGTGAATTGCAACTCGGTCAGATTATTGAAGATATCATGACACCGAGCCAGTACGAACGCGAATTTGCGACAGTTGCAGGCTCTAGTGAACGCGTAGAGTACGCGATTAAATTACCGGGGCAAGTAGAAAAAGAATACATTTATTTGCCAATTGATTCCAAGTTTCCGCTTGCTGACTACTATCGCTTAGAGGATGCTTATGAGTCAGGAAACAAAGAAGAGATTGATTTGTACCGCAAGTCTTTGTTGGCTAGTGTCAAACGTTTTGCCAAGGACATCAATAAGAAATACTTAGCGCCTCCTGCAACAACAAACTTTGGCGTGATGTTTTTACCAACGGAAGGGCTTTATTCAGAAGTCGTTCGCAATCCGGAATTCTTTGATAGTTTGCGTCGAGACGAGCAGATTGTGGTTGCAGGACCATCTACGTTGTCTGCCCTACTCAATTCGCTTTCGGTCGGTTTTAAAACGCTCAACATTCAAAGAAGTGCAGATGACATCAGCAAGGTTTTGGGCAATGTCAAATCAGAATTTAATAAATTTGGTGGCATTTTGCTCAAGGCGCAAAAACATTTGCAACACGCTTCTGGCAATATTGATGAATTGCTGACGCGCAGAACCAATGCTATCGAGCGAACTTTGCGTCATATTGAAATTTCGGACAAGTCGGACTTAAATGGTCTGCTAGATTTCCAAGATGAAGAGGAAGAATATGAAGATTAACCAAATGAAAAAAGACGAGCTGTTTGAGGGATTTTATCTCATCAAATCCGCTGAACTACGTCAGACAAGGGCTGGAAAAAATTATTTGGCATTTACCTTTCAAGATGATACGGGAACGATTGAAGGAAAATTATGGGATGCTCAACCTCACAATGTAGAAGAATTTACTGCTGGAAAAGTCGTGCACATGCAAGGGCGCAGAGAAGTGTATAACAACACCCCTCAAGTCAATCAAATTACCTTGCGATTGCCTAAAGTTGGCGAGCCAAACAATCCAGCTGATTTTAAGGAAAAACCACCAGTTGATGTCCAAGAACTACGTGAATATCTGTCACAAATGATCTTCAAAATTGAAAACCCAGTTTGGCAGCGTGTGGTACGGGCTTTGTATGCTAAATACGATAAAGAATTTTACTCCTATCCAGCAGCGAAAACCAATCACCACGCTTTTGAGGCAGGACTTGCTTTTCATACTGCGACTATGGTGCGGCTGGCAAATGCTATTGGTGAGATTTACCCGCAATTAAATAAGAGTTTACTTTATGCAGGAATTATGCTCCATGACTTAGCAAAGGTGCTGGAATTGACAGGCCCAGAGCAAACAGAATACACCGTTCGAGGCAATCTCATCGGACACATCGCTTTGATTGATGAAGAAATAACAAAGGTGTTGGCAGAATTAAAAATTGACGACACAAAAGAAGATGTCATTGTTCTCCGTCATGTTCTGCTAAGCCACCATGGCTTGTTGGAATATGGAAGTCCTGTCCGTCCGAAAATCATGGAAGCTGAAATTATCCACATGATTGACAATTTAGATGCGGAAATGATGATGATGACTTCGGCTCTAGCCTTGGTTGGCGAGGGTGAGATGACCAATCGAATCTTTGCTATGGACAACCGCTCTTTCTATAAGCCTAATTTTGATAAGTAAAAAGCGAAAAACGAATGTTATTGCAAAAATAATGTTCGTTTTTTGGACTGATTATGATATAATGAAGAAAATAAAATAAATTGGTGAAAAAATGAAATTAAGAAGAAGTGAACGCATGGTAGTTATTTCTAACTACCTAATCAATCATCCGTACGAATTAACAAGTCTCAATACATTTGCTGAAAAGTATGAGTCCGCAAAATCTTCCATTTCTGAAGATATTGTCATTATCAAACGTGCTTTTGAAGAAATGGAAATCGGGCATATCGAAACCATTACAGGAGCAGGAGGAGGCGTTATTTTTACTCCCTCTATCTCGGATAAAGAAGCTAGAGCAATGGTGGAAGACCTCCGCACGAAATTATCTGAAAGCAATCGGATTTTACCTGGCGGCTACATTTATTTGTCGGATTTGTTGAGTACGCCTTCTATATTAAATAACATTGGGCGCATTATTGCCAAGACGTTTCGAAATCAAAAAATTGATGCTGTAATGACCGTTGCTACAAAAGGAGTGCCGTTGGCAAATGCAGTGGCAAATGTGTTAAATGTTCCATTTGTCATTGTGCGCCGCGACTTGAAAATCACAGAGGGTTCAACGGTTAGTGTCAATTATGTGTCTGGTTCAAGTGGTGACCGTATTGAAAAAATGTTTTTGTCGAAACGCAGCCTGAAAGCTGGAAGTCGTGTGTTAATCGTAGATGATTTCTTAAAAGGTGGCGGAACAGTCAATGGCATGATTAGTCTTTTACGAGAATTTGATTCGGAATTGGCTGGTGTAGCAGTCTTTGCAGAAAATGCACAGACAGAACGCGAACATTTGGATTACAAATCATTGTTGAAAGTGACAGCTATTGATGTGAAGTCCAACAAAATCAGCGTAGAAGTTGGCAATATTTTTGACAAATAGATGAGGTGAAAATTTGAAAAATATATTGGATAAATTGGATCAAAGCTCCTTGTGGCTGAGAGTTTCGATTGTTACAGTTTTGGCACTCATTCTTGCTGCTGGATTATTTTTCGTTAAAAAGCAAGATGACGCGGCGCGTGCAGCCGCTCCGACTGTAAGACGAACAGTTTCAACGTCAAAACCTTCAGAGTCGAAAGCAGAAAAGGACAAAAAAGAACAAGCGAAAATTGTGCAAGAAGCAGAAGAGGCTGTTAAAAAACTGGAAGCGGAGCAGACAACAGCTAATGTAACAGCTGCTCAGGAAAAAGTAGATAAGGTAAAAGACGAAACACAAAAGACTCAATTTCAACAGCGGATTAAGGCAGTCAGTGATGCGATTGCGGCGCGTGCAGCTAGCGAAGCAGCTGCTACAGAAAGTCAAAATGCTGTGACGCCTCAAACAGATGCAGGGCAAACGTACCAACAAACTTATCCTCAAACCTATCAAACTCCAGCCACTTCAGCTACCACAGGACAGGCTGATACCAATTCGGCTCAAACTCCAGCGACTAGCGGAGCAGGTATCCCAGCCGCAAATACTACGGGGCAGTAACTGGGATTTCAATAAGAAAACTATAAAAAATATATTGACAAAGAAAGTGCCGTCGTGTTATACTAATAGACGGTACTTTTTACTTTTGGTCTCTCAAAAGTGTACAGAGACGTGCTGACAAATGTTGCAAAAGTATACGCAGATGATAGCTGTCACCAAGTGTATCATCACCAAAATTAAAAAAATACAGGAGAAATGTAGATGCCTACAATTAACCAATTGGTTCGCAAACCGCGTAAATCAAAAGTAGAAAAATCTAAATCACCAGCTTTAAACGTTGGTTATAATAGTCTTAAACGTGTACCTACTCGTGAAAACTCACCACAAAAACGTGGTGTTGCAACTCGTGTTGGTACTATGACACCTAAAAAACCTAACTCAGCTCTTCGTAAATTTGCTCGTGTACGTTTGAGCAACTTGATCGAAGTGACTGCATATATCCCAGGTATCGGACATAACTTGCAAGAACACAGTGTTGTGCTTCTTCGTGGTGGACGTGTAAAAGACCTTCCAGGGGTACGTTACCATATCGTTCGTGGTGCACTTGATACTGCAGGTGTAACTGATCGTAAACAAGGCCGTTCTAAATACGGTACGAAAAAACCAAAAGCATAAGGAAAGGGGATAAAGATCAATGAGTCGTAAAAACCGTGCGCCTAAGCGCGAAGTATTGCCAGATCCGCTCTACAATTCAAAATTAGTGACACGTCTTATCAACCGCGTTATGCTTGATGGGAAACGTGGTACAGCAGCTTCAATCGTATATGGTGCTTTTGAACAAATCAAAGAAGCTACTGGAAATGATGCACTTGAAGTATTTGAAACAGCAATGGAAAATATCATGCCTGTACTTGAAGTACGTGCTCGCCGTGTTGGTGGTTCTAACTACCAAGTCCCAGTTGAAGTTCGTCCAGAACGTCGTACAACTCTTGGACTTCGTTGGTTGGTAACTATTTCACGTTCACGTGGAGAACACACTATGCAAGATCGCCTTGCAAAAGAAATCATGGATGCAGCTAACAATACTGGTGCAGCTGTTAAAAAACGTGAAGATACTCACCGTATGGCTGAAGCTAACCGTGCTTTTGCTCACTTCCGCTGGTAAGATTAAGATACTAAGGGCGTTAAAAAAGCGACAGAAAATTAGGAAACTTGACGAAGAATCAGAGATTCTAGGAAAGTTTATACCTAAAGGTAGCCATATCCCTAATACAGCAAAGCTGAAAGGGCTACGTCTCTATTTTCCGAGCTTTTAGCCCGAGTTCAATTGAGTTTTTGAGATTTTAATCCGAACTCAAATTTAAGATGCGAAAGCGTTAAAAGAGTCCAAGAGAAAATAGGAAATCGAAGCAGGTTGCGATTGCAACCAATGAGATTTATCTTTTTCTTTAGATTTTTAGCTTAATCAAAATTGTTAGGATCGTAAAAGCGTTAGGCATTGCACTTGACCCAATCAACTACAAAAACTTCAGGAGGAGCGGGTAGGATTTGCCTACTCGCTTTTCTTAAAATATGTTATAATAAACTGTAAATAAAATAATAGGAGAAACAACCAAATGGCTCGCGAATTTTCACTTGAAAAAACTCGTAACATCGGTATCATGGCTCACGTCGATGCTGGTAAAACAACAACGACTGAACGTATTCTTTACTATACCGGTAAAATCCATAAAATTGGTGAAACACACGAAGGTGCTTCACAAATGGACTGGATGGAACAAGAACAAGAACGTGGTATTACCATTACATCTGCTGCAACAACAGCACAATGGAAAGATTACCGTGTCAACATTATCGACACACCAGGACACGTGGACTTCACAATTGAAGTACAACGTTCCCTTCGTGTATTGGATGGTGCCGTAACTGTCCTTGACTCACAATCAGGTGTTGAACCTCAAACGGAAACAGTTTGGCGTCAAGCAACTGAATATGGTGTTCCACGTATCGTATTTGCTAACAAAATGGATAAAATTGGTGCAGACTTCCTTTACTCAGTAAGCACTCTTCACGATCGCCTTCAAGCAAATGCTCATCCAATTCAATTGCCAATCGGTGCAGAAGATGATTTTCGTGGTATCATTGACTTGGTTCGTATGAAAGCTGAAATCTATACAAATGATCTTGGAACAGATATTCTTGAAGAAGATATTCCAGCTGATTATCTTGAACAAGCCCAAGAATGGCGTGAAAAATTGGTAGAAGCAGTTGCTGAAACTGATGAAGACTTGATGATGAAATACCTTGAAGGTGAAGAAATTACTGAAGCAGAACTAAAAGCTGCCATCCGTAAAGCAACTATCAATGTTGAATTCTTCCCAGTTCTTGCTGGTTCTGCCTTCAAGAACAAAGGTGTTCAAATGATGCTTGATGCAGTTATTGACTACCTTCCAAGCCCACTTGACATTCCAGCTATCAAGGGTGTAAACCCAGATACTGAAGAAGAAGAAACTCGTCCTGCATCTGATGACGAACCATTTGCAGCACTTGCTTTCAAGATTATGACAGACCCATTTGTTGGTCGTTTGACTTTCTTCCGTGTGTACTCAGGTGTCTTGAACTCAGGTTCATACGTTTTGAATACTTCTAAAGGAAAACGTGAACGTATCGGACGTATCCTGCAAATGCACGCTAACCACCGAAATGAAATCGAAACAGTTTACTCTGGTGACATCGCTGCAGCTGTTGGTTTGAAAGATACTACAACTGGTGACTCATTGACAGATGAAAAGGCAAAAATTATCCTTGAATCTATCGAAGTTCCAGAACCAGTTATCCAATTGATGGTTGAACCTAAGTCAAAAGCTGACCAAGATAAGATGGGTATTGCCCTTCAAAAATTGGCTGAAGAAGACCCAACTTTCCGCGTTGAAACTAACGTTGAAACTGGTGAAACAGTTATCTCTGGTATGGGTGAACTTCACTTGGATGTCCTTGTAGACCGTATGCGTCGTGAATTCAAAGTTGAAGCAAACGTAGGTGCTCCTCAAGTATCTTATCGTGAAACTTTCCGTGCACAAACATCAGCACGTGGATTCTTCAAACGTCAATCAGGTGGTAAAGGTCAATTCGGTGATGTTTGGATTGAATTTACTCCAAATGAAGAAGGAAAAGGATTCGAGTTTGAAAATGCTATCGTTGGTGGTGTGGTTCCACGTGAATTCATCCCAGCTGTAGAAAAAGGTTTGATTGAGTCAATGGCAAACGGTGTTCTTGCTGGTTACCCAATCGTTGACGTGAAGGCAAAACTGTATGATGGTTCATACCACGATGTCGACTCATCAGAAACAGCCTTCAAAGTTGCTGCCTCTCTTGCTCTTAAAGAAGCTGCTAAGACTGCGCAACCAACCATTCTTGAACCAATGATGCTTGTTACAATTACTGTACCAGAAGAAAACCTCGGTGACGTTATGGGACACGTAACAGCTCGTCGTGGACGTGTTGATGGTATGGAAGCTCATGGTAACAGCCAAATCGTTCGTGCCTATGTTCCACTTGCTGAAATGTTCGGTTATGCAACAGTTCTTCGTTCAGCATCACAAGGACGCGGTACTTTCATGATGGTATTTGACCACTACGAAGATGTACCGAAGTCAGTACAAGAAGAAATCATTAAGAAAAATAAAGGTGAGGCTTAATCAAGTCAAGCCCATGCGTCCGCAGTTGCGGGCGTTTTTTATAAAAAAGGAAGCTGGGACAATGTACTCAGCTTCCTTTGTTTATATAGTCAGAATTATAAGATGCAGTGGTTTGGAGAAGCTCTATTCACCTTAGTCAATGTAGAGTTTCCCATGCACAATTAATTAGGCACTTTAGTGCCAATTAATCACTGCTGAGTGGACTCTAATACGTTGATAAATCAACTTTTACAGCTCTACTCAACCGTACAGAGGTGGGACGATGAAATCAAGTTTTTACGAAACTACTGATTTCTGTCCCACTCTCTTTTTGCATATCTCCCACTTAGCTTCCGAAAATGAAAGAGAAATGAAAATCTTTGAAAGGAATGATATTCCTTGTTAATAATGCTGAAATCAGTTGCAATTTTAAGGGATAAAGTATATAATAGATATGTTGAAAGGTGATTTGTAGCAACTCAAGTTACTCTTTTCACATAAAAATTTTTTGATTTTCATAAGGAGGAAATCACGAATGGTAGTTAAAGTTGGTATTAACGGTTTCGGTCGTATCGGTCGTCTTGCATTCCGTCGTATCCAAAACGTAGAAGGTGTTGAAGTTACTCGTATCAACGACCTTACAGATCCAGTTATGCTTGCACATTTGTTGAAATATGACACAACTCAAGGTCGTTTCGACGGTACTGTGGAAGTTAAGGAAGGTGGATTCGAAGTTAACGGTAAATTCGTTAAAGTTTCTGCTGAACGTGACCCAGAACAAATCGACTGGGCTACTGACGGTGTAGAAATCGTTTTGGAAGCAACTGGCTTCTTTGCTAAGAAAGATGCAGCTGAAAAACACCTTAAAGGTGGAGCTAAGAAAGTTGTTATCACTGCTCCTGGCGGAAACGATGTTAAAACAATCGTATTTAACACTAACCACGATGTTCTTGATGGTACTGAAACAGTTATTTCAGGTGCTTCATGTACTACAAACTGCTTGGCTCCAATGGCTAAAGCACTTCAAGACAACTTCGGTATCGTTGAAGGTTTGATGACAACAATCCACGCTTACACTGGTGACCAAATGATTCTTGACGGTCCACATCGTAAAGGTGATCTTCGCCGTGCTCGTGCTGGTGCTGCAAATATCGTTCCTAACTCAACTGGTGCTGCTAAAGCTATCGGTCTTGTTATCCCAGAATTGAACGGTAAACTTGATGGTTCAGCCCAACGTGTTCCAACTCCAACTGGATCAGTTACTGAATTGGTTGCTGTTCTTGAAAAGAATGTAACTGTTGATGAAGTAAATGCAGCTATGAAAGCAGCAGCTAACGAATCATACGGTTACACAGAAGATCCAATCGTATCTTCAGATATCGTAGGTATGTCATTTGGTTCATTGTTTGATGCAACTCAAACTAAAGTTCTTGATGTTGACGGAAAACAATTGGTGAAAGTTGTATCTTGGTACGATAACGAAATGTCATACACTGCACAACTTGTACGTACTCTTGAATATTTTGCAAAAATTGCTAAATAATTCATCAGTATAGAAAAGGGAGGCTTGCCTCTCTTTTTTTGTTGTCATTCGCTCCTCGGCTCAGACTTGTGGAAGTTGGGAGTTGAATATGTATAAAAATTAAATTAGAATGTTGATAAAACTCCAGAGTTTCCACTCGTTTGGTCGTTATGACCAAGCTACAATAAAAACAACTTGACTTTACCCAAATCAAGTTGTTTTTTTACTATGTAAGGATTGTATTGCTAGATTTCTTCATCTGGTGTTAAAATCATTGGGATGATAATGGGCTCACGCTCTGTGTTTTCATATAAAAATGGTCTAAGAGCATTTACGATAGCACCATTGACTGACTGAATGCTAGCATCTTTATTTTTTAATGCAATACGAATCGCATTGAAAAGAATACGTTGGCTATGACGGATCAGTTCACCTGATTCACGCATATAGATAAAACCGCGACTAAGAATATCAGGACCAGCCAAAATCATTTTTGATTTAAAGTCAACGGTAGCTACTGCAAGGACAACGCCATCTTCGGAAAGGTCACGTCTGTCGCGAAGGACTGCGGCACCGATTTCTCCGATACGATTACCATCAACATAAATATCTTGGGCATTGAAACTTCCTGCAATACGAGCTGAATTGGCAGTTAAAGCAAGGACGTCTCCATTGCTCATGATAAAGATATTCTTTTTAGGGATGCCTGTATCCATTGCAAGCCCGGCATGGACTTTTTGCATGCGGTATTCACCATGGACTGGCATGAAATACTTCGGTTTTATCAAGCGAAGCATGAGTTTTTGTTCTTGTTGCCCTCCGTGCCCAGAGGTATGGATATTATTGATTTTTCCATGGATAACATCAACGCCAGCTTCTGAAATGGTGTTGATGAGCTTATTGACACTGGTGGTATTTCCAGGGATAGGACTAGAAGAGAAAATCACTGTATCACCTGGTTGAAGCTGCACTTGACGATGTGTTCCATTCGCAATGCGTGAAAGAGCTGCCATTGGCTCTCCTTGACTTCCTGTACACATGATTAGAATTTCATTTGCAGGATAATCTTTAATTTCATTTGGTTCAATGAACGTCCCTTTTGGGGTTTTGATATAACCTAGTTCGATTCCGTTGACAATGGCTTTTTCCATTGAACGTCCAAAAACAGCAATTTTTCGGCCAGTTTTAACCGCAGCATCCGCAGCTTGTTGAAGACGGAAGATATTTGAGGCAAAGGAGGCAAAAATAATCCGCCCGTGAATGCCTTCAATGATTTTCATGATAGATTGACCAACGACTTTTTCGGAATTTGTGAAAGTTGGAATTTCTGCATTGGTGGAATCAGAAAGAAGTGCTAGAACGCCATCTTCCCCAAGAGCTGCCATTCGATGTAAATCTGCTGGCTCGCCAACGGGGGTAAAGTCAAACTTGAAATCACCCGTACAAACAATTTTCCCTTGAGGTGTGTGGATGACAATTCCCAAAGGCTCTGGGATAGAGTGAGTTGTGCGGAAGAAGGTTGCTTTTAAATTTTTAAATTGAAGTTCGGTATTTTGATTGATTTCGTAGAGTTTAGCGTCACGTAAAAGTCCGTGCTCTTCCAATTTACCACGAATCAGTGCAAGGGCAAGTGGTCCAGCATAAATGGGAACATTTGCTTGCTTGAGAAGGAAGGGAATCCCTCCGATGTGGTCTTCGTGACCGTGAGTAATCAACACTCCTTTGATACGGTCAATATTTTCTACGATATAAGAATAATCAGGAATGACATAATCAATCCCTAAGAGGTCGTCTTCAGGAAATTTAATCCCTGCATCAACGATGATAATCTCATCCTGGTATTCAATCCCGTAGGTATTTTTTCCGATTTCTCCTAAACCACCAATGGCAAATACACCGACTTCTTCGGGTTTTAAAGTATATGACATGGTTTAGAGCTCCGTAATTGTAAAGTTGCCTGATTCTTTTTCGTATTCTAAATGTTTGTCAGACAAAAGTGTAATCAATTCAACATTATAAGGTGTTTTTTCTTCGACGAGTTTCCGGGCTTTGATGCGTCCTTCTAGTTCGTCTTTGGCGTCAATATCCAAGTAGAGAGAATGCGTGTTTTCCCGACGTGGATTGCGTTCTTTTGTTTCTTGATAAAAAACTTTGTAAATCATTTCAATTCCTTTCTCATTCATAATCAATCTACCAGAAAATAGCCACCTTATTTTCAAGGGCGGTCTCCATCTATTTGATTTTCTGGGTAATAAATTGATTTTGATACGTTACAATTATAATCATTATATCATAAAAAGGTTATTTAGTAAAAGAAAGAAGTGAGAAAAACTAGGAAAACGATTTTCAAAAGGTCTTGTTTTTTTGGAAATCATATTGAGGAAATCCGTATTTTTTGTAGTATAATAGAAAGTAGATTATCACAAAGGAAAGATAAGAATGAAAGTTTTAGCTTTTGACACATCCAGCAAAGCCCTAGCAATTGCGATTTTAGAAGATGAGAGTTTGCTTGCTGAGATGACGATAAATATTAAGAAAAATCATAGCGTTACATTGATGCCGGCTATTGATTTTTTAATGGAAAGTTTGGATTTAAAACCAACTGACTTAGAACGCATTGTGGTTGCAGAAGGTCCGGGTAGTTATACAGGTTTGCGAATTGCTGTGGCAACAGCCAAAACGTTAGCACATACGCTTAAAATAGATTTGGTAGGAGTTTCTAGCTTGCGAATTCTGGTGCCAGAGGACATTGACGGCTTGGTCATTCCTCTCATGGATGCTAGACGCAATCATGTCTATGCTGGTTTTTATGAAAATGGCAGAGCAGTTCAGCCAGAAGCTCATTTATCTTTTGAAGAAGTGTTAGAAAAAGCCAAGTCTGCTTCTCAGGTAACTTTTGTAGGAGAAGTGGAAAATTTTGCGGAGCAGATTCAATCCGCTTTGCCAGCAGCTCTTATCAAAGCAACCCTGCCAAGCGCTGTGCTCCTTGCTAAAATCGGTCTGCAACTATCGGATCGTTCTGTTCATGATTTTGTGCCGAATTACCTCAAGCGAGTGGAAGCAGAAGAGAATTGGCTCAAAAATCATCAAGAAACGAGCGATTCTTACATCAAGCGCTTATGATTGAGATTAAAAAAGATGAAAAAAAGCAGGTTGCTGATTTGGCAGAGCAGATTTACCAAGTATTAAAAGATGTGTATGCTGTCAGTCCTTGGAATATAGAGCAGATTGAGAAAGATTTACAAAATCCTCTGTCGGTTTATGTTTTGGCTTTGGAAGCTCAAAATTTAATTGGCTTTCTGGCTTTTCAAGGGTCGGATTTTGAAGCGGAAGTTTTACAAATTGCGGTTAAGAAAGCCTATCAAGGACAAAAAATTGCGACCGCTTTGTTTGAACATCTGCCAATTGACAAAGAGATTTTTCTCGAAGTGAGAGAATCCAACAAAGCAGCTCTGCTATTTTACCAAAAAGAGAAATTTATAAAAATCGCTCGGCGTAAGAATTACTATCATGAGCCAGTGGAAGATGCGATTGTAATGAAAAGGGAAAACAATGAATGACAGATATATTTTAGCTTTTGAGACCTCCTGCGATGAGACTAGCGTAGCGGTTTTAAAAAATGACGCTGAACTCTTATCCAATGTTATTGCGAGCCAGATTGAGAGCCATAAACGTTTTGGTGGCGTGGTACCGGAAGTAGCCAGCCGTCACCATGTGGAAGTTATCACAGCTTGTATTGAGGAGGCTCTTGCGGAGGCTGGTATTACAGAAAAAGAAGTGACTGCAGTAGCGGTAACTTATGGACCGGGACTAGTCGGTGCTCTTTTGGTCGGGCTGGCAGCTGCCAAGTCCTTTGCGTGGGCACATCATTTACCGCTTATTCCTGTCAATCATATGGCAGGTCATCTGATGGCGGCTCAGAGTGTTGAGAAATTAGAATACCCTCTTTTAGCATTATTAGTCAGTGGAGGGCATACGGAATTGGTTTATGTTAGCGAAGCTGGTGATTATCAGATTGTCGGAGAAACACGCGATGATGCAGTTGGAGAAGCTTATGATAAAGTTGGTCGTGTGATGGGATTGACTTATCCAGCTGGGCGTGAGATAGATGAATTGGCCCATAAAGGACAAGATATTTATGATTTTCCGAGAGCGATGATTAAAGAGGATAATTTAGAATTTTCTTTCTCTGGGTTGAAGTCTGCCTTTATCAACCTCTGTCACAATGCGGAGCAAAGGGGTGAAAGTTTGTCGAAAGAAAATTTGGCTGCTAGTTTTCAAGCTGCTGTTTTAGATATTCTCATGGCAAAAACAAAAAAAGCTTTGGAGAAATATCCTGTTAAGACCTTAGTCGTTGCGGGAGGTGTTGCTGCTAATCAAGGTTTACGTGAACGTTTAGCAGCTGAAATGACAGATATCAAGGTAATCATACCGCCTTTGCGTCTCTGTGGGGACAATGCAGGAATGATTGCTTATGCGAGCGTCAGTGAGTGGAACAAAGGGAATCTTGCAACATTGAGCTTGAATGCTAAGCCAAGTCTGGCATTTGACACAATGGAAGAATAAATATGATTGGAAAAAGTTTTAAGGATGGGGCTAAGGCAGCGATGCCAACGGCTCTTGGGTATATTAGTATTGGACTAGCTTGTGGAATTATTGGTGCTTCTTATGTCAGTCCTCTTGAAATGGCACTCATGAGCAGTTTAGTCTATGCAGGAAGTGCTCAGTTTGCTATGCTAGCACTTCTTGCGATTCACGCACCGGTAACAGCTATTGCTCTGACAGTTTTTTTAATCAATTTGCGGTTGTTTTTGCTGAGCCTTCATACATCAACCTTTTTTTGGCATGCCAGTCTATTGCAAAATATCGGTATCGGAATACTCTTGACAGATGAAACATACGGCGTTTTACTAAGTGAGCGTGTCCATACAAAGGATATTTCGCTTCAGTGGATGTATGGCAATAATATTACGAGCTATCTTGCTTGGATTGTTGGCTCTGTGGTCGGAACGACATTAGGAAGTCTTTTGCCCAATCCAGAAGTGTTTGGACTGGACTTTGCGCTGGTGGGCATGTTTATTGGGATTTTTTCTTCCCAATTTTTAGTGATGCTCCATAAAACAAAACTTCAAAAACTAGTAGTGATTTTGGTTGTGGTAGCTTTGTCGTTCTATGCTTTAAGTATGCTTGTTTCTTCGTCTTTAGCTGTTTTAACGTCGACCTTATTAGGCTGTGCTGTGGGGGTAATACTAGATGATAAATAATTATATATTTGTCGCCATTCTTCTCTCAGCCTTGGTGACGTGGCTAGCGCGGGTGACTCCTTTTATCTTGGTAAAATATCGCGGCTTACCTAAAGTTGTAGAACGATTTTTACAGTATTTACCAGTCTCTATTATTTTTGCATTGATTTTATCCAGCCTTACAAATGGGAAGATAGGGCAGTTGCCAACCTTTAAATGGCTAGATTTAATAGCTGTCTTTCCAACAATTTATATTGCTTTTCGCTATCGTAACTTAGTAGTGACCGTGATTTTTGGTGTGATATTGGTAGCTATTCTGCGATTTATCTTTTAACTTTATAGAAATAACTCTGTCTTAGGAAATCACTAAAGCGGAGTTTTAGTTAAAAATGACCGTTTAAGACTTAAAACAGACCATTCAGAATTTTAATGAGTTTTTTATTTAGATTGGGTACAATGAGAGTTTGTTGTAAAGTAGATTTGCGGTTACTATTTTCATTTCCAAAGGGGCTTTTTCCGAGTCTGCCAAAAGCAGTATTGAGACTTACTTCGCAAACTCTATCTATAACCTCAAGTCAGTGCTTTGAGCAATTATCTACTTCGTTAAGAATTTTAGGTATCAAAAAGTAGAGGCTGGGACAAAAGTCCGACCTCAAGTATAAAAAGCGAACAAAACTAGTTTTCTGGTAATCAGAATTCTGCTTTGTTCGCTTTTCGCATTTAATTATAGATTTGAAGGGCTTAATAATTAAGATTTTTAAAAATTGAAATCTTTTTGTCCCAAACTCTTTACAAGCTATTGTTTTCCCAACAAATGTAGTGATTGGAAAAGCACTTTTGATTTTAATCAATTAGAGTTCTTTAGAACAATTGATTAGGAATAGGTGCCACCCATCACAGCTATCTGTTAGTTTTCTTTTTTGTCTAATTTCTTGCCTAACTCAATAATGTATTGTTTCATATCGTCTTTGATTTGAGGATGTTTGAGGGCATAGTCAATAGATGTTTTCATAAAGCCAAATTTGTCGCCGACATCATAACGGTCACCTGTGAACTCACGAGCGAATACTCTTTGTGTTTTGTTGAGAGTATCAATAGCATCTGTCAGCTGGATTTCATTTCCGGCACCTGGCTTTTGTGTTTCCAAGATGGAGAAGATTTCAGGCGTCAGTAGGTAGCGTCCGATAATGGCGAGATCACTTGGTGCGTCTTCTGGTTTTGGCTTTTCAACAAAAGTTTCAACGCTGTAGAGCCCATTTACTCCTTCACCTTGTGGATTAATAACACCGTAAGAAGAAACTTCGTCGTGTGGCATTTTCATGACAGCAATAGTTGAAGCGTGTGTTTCTTCGTAATCGTTCATCAATTGCTTGGTAAGTGGTACTGCTTTGTCATTTGTAATGTCCATTAGGTCATCACCTAGCATGACAACGAAAGGTTCATTCCCAACGAAAGCTTTGGCCTGTAAAACAGCGTCTCCAAGCCCACGTGGATGGCTTTGACGAATGAAATGAAGACCGATACCAGTCGTTTCATCTACGAGTTTTAAAAGATCAGATTTACCTTTTTCTTTGAGGTTGTACTCCAATTCAAAATTTGAATCAAAGTGGTCTTCAATGGAGCGTTTAGATTTTCCGGTTACGACCAAGATGTCTTTGATACCGGCCTTTAATGCTTCTTCGACAATAAATTGAATAGTCGGTTTGTCAACGATAGGCAGCATTTCTTTGGCGAGCGCTTTGGTTGCTGGCAAGAAACGAGTTCCAAGTCCAGCAGCAGGGATAACAGCTTTTCTTACTTGAGTCATATGACCCTCCTTTTTTGTAGTAGCTAATTACGACCATTCGTTTTCAGCTTTGAATTCATTATTCATTATATCATAAATGGCGTCTTTTATGTTAAGGCTTTCATAAATCACGTGATAGATCGCTTGAGTAATTGGCATATAGACACCCAGTTCTTGTGCGAGTTCGTAAGCAGCTTTGGTGGTGGAAATGCCTTCGATGACCATGCCCATGTTGGCTTCAATATCTTCTAACTTTTCGCCACGACCAAGAGCATCACCAGCGCGCCAATTACGTGAGTGAACGGAGGTTCCTGTAACAATTAAATCTCCTACTCCGGATAAGCCACTATATGTTAAGGGACTAGCACCAAGTTTGACGCCAAGACGAGTAATTTCTGCTAAGCCGCGTGTGATAATCGCAGCTTTTGCATTATCACCGTAACCGAGACCATGAAGGGCACCTGCTCCGACAGCAATGATATTTTTTAGTGCGCCGGCTGTTTCTACGCCGATGACATCTGTATTAGTGTAGAGACGGAAGTAGTGATTGCTGAAAAGTTCTTGAACATATTTTGCTGCTTCTAAGTCTTTTGAAGCTGCTGTGATGAGAGTAATGTCGCGAACGATAGTCTCCTCAGCGTGGCTGGGACCAGAGACAACGACGATTTCGCTACGGAATTGTTCAGGCAATTCTTCCTCTAAAATCATGGAAAGTCGTTTGTGAGTGTCGGGCTCCAGACCTTTTGAAGCATGCATCACTTTAACTGGATGATCCAGCACCTCGGCTACTTGTTTGGCTACAAGACGTGTGACCTTGGTTGGAACGACGAAAAGGATAGCATCCACGCCATCAAGGGTTTCTTTTAAGTCGTAATACGCTGTGATCTTTTCATCAAGAACAATATCTTTAAAATACCGTTTGTTAGTGTGGTGCTCGTTGATTTCAGTAATTTGTTCGGCAATATTGCCCCAAATACGAACTTCATGTCCGTTGTCATTTAATACTTGTGCCAAGGCAGTACCCCATGAACCAGGGCCTAAAACAGCAACTGTTTGTTTTTCCATGTTCTTCTCCTTATAGAGTTTTCTAATTTCATTTTACCATAGAAAGCGATAAATTTCTTGTTTAGTAGTAGCTTGTTTTTATAAGTTATTATTTTATAAGAATAAAGGCTGATTAAAGTGCATAAAAAGAGTGTAATGAGGCAGGAGTTGTGGCTAGTATAAAAACTATTTATCACGACCTTTAAAAAAATCAATTGGACGGCAGGTAGAGGAAGTGGTAAGATTGTGTATATCAATGAGGAGGGAATCGTATGAGCAGACCGATTGTTGGAGTGACCGCTAATCTTTGTCCTGTCGATAAGGAAGGTAAAAATATCCATTCGTCCGTTTCTAGTAAATTTGCTGAGAGTATCAGAATTGCTGGTGGATTGCCTATGATTATCCCTGTTGGTGACAAAAGTTTGGTGAGGGATTATATTGAAAGTATTGATAAATTGATTTTGTCTGGCGGACAACATGTGCACCCCACTTTTTACGGAGAAAAGCAGACGATTGAGAGTGATGATTACAATATGGTGCGAGACGAATTTGAGCTGGCTCTGTTAGCAGAAACTATTCGACAAGAAAAACCAATTATGGCAATTTGCCGAGGCTTGCAGTTGGTCAATGTTGCTTTTGATGGAACGCTCAATCAGCATATTGACAACCATTGGCAGGGCTTACCTTTTGGAACTTCTCATTCTATTCAAACTGAGAAAGGCAGCATTGTTGAAGAATTGTTCGGTCGTGCTAGTCAGATTAACTCTGTCCACCGACAAAGTATTAAAGATTTGGCACCGAATTTTCGCGCAACAGCTTTTGATCCTAGGGATAAAACCATTGAAGCGATTGAGTCGCTAGATGATAGTCGGATCATTGGGCTTCAATGGCACCCAGAGTTTTTAGTCAATGAAGAAAAAGGGAATCTAGAACTTTTTCAGTATCTTTTGCAGAAATTGTAAATTTGAAATACGGCTTAAGCTTCATTTAAGAAAATCATTTTATAATAATATTATCAAATGAAGACCTCCTAACTTTATTTGATGAAATCCTAAAACTTTTTCATAATAATCTCCCTATAAGGATCACCAAAGAGGTGGTCTTTTTTCTACCATTTGTCAAGCAATTCAATATTTTTCAGTCAAAGAATTGATGATTGATTTGATTTTAATAGTTTATCCTAGCTCTTTTCGGCTCTTTTGATTGGAAAAAGAGTACACAAAATCAATACCATACCTAGCGAAATTTTTTGTAAGGTGTTACAATAATAGAGCATAGACGGCTTTAATGATTTTGGGTTAAAGTGTAATCGTAAAGTTTGTTATGCGTAATGAGGTAATACATTGTCCTTATGAGGCGATGCATTGAGGCAATCGTATGAGGCTTAGTTGAAGTCGTCTGCGATTGTCTTTTTCGTTTCTCATAAAAGTCCGCAATATGATAGGGCTTGGTATGACTGACCGAAGCAATGTTGTGAATGGTCTTGAAGAGAATTTTTCTGGCATGAGGATTGCCCCGTTTGGTGATGTGTTCTTAAGCCAGAAAGTTTCCAGATTCGTAGTGTCTGAGATCAATTCCAATAAAGGCGTTGATTTGATTGGCAGACTGAAAACGGCGAATATCTCCTAATTCGCTTATGATAGAGGTGGCTGTTGTTTCAGCGATACCAGAGATGGAGAGAACGAATCTCATCCTCTCTCAATCTTAGCTTTTCATTACCCCACTACAGTTGACAAAGAGCCACTTTTTTCTATCATTCTCCAAAAACACTTTGAATATCCTCATCCGTTATTCCAATCATAGGGTTGATTTTCAAGAAATTTTCCTCAGTCAAGATATATTTTTCCACAGTTGTTTCCAAATTATTCACAGAAGTGTGTATAACTTTTTCATCAGTTAGGAGGTCTGAAAAGCGTTGGATTAGATAGGTATTGCGAGCTGTGCCAGTGTTTTTGACAGCAAAGTCAAAGGCAGACTTTTCCCCAAGAAGAATCAATTTGCTCTTGGCACGGGTGATAGCAGTATAGATAAGATTGCGTTGCAGCATACGGTGGCTGCTGGATGTAATCGGTAAAATGACTACAGGAAATTCACTACCCTGAGATTTGTGGATACTCATAGCGTATGCCAGACGAATTTTATACCATTCACTGCGTTGATAAACAATCTCATTGCTGTCAAAGTTGATAGTCAACTCGTCCTGTTTTGAATCAGTATATTTGGCTGGCAGCAAATCAGTGATATAACCCAAATCGCCGTTAAAGACATTACTTTCCGCATCATTGACCAGATGAATCACCTTGTCGCCTTGTCGGTATTGGCAATCCGTTGCTTCAAAGACGAGTTGTTCTTTTTCGGCAGGGTTGATTAGATTTTGCATGAGTTGATTGATGTGGTCAATCCCAGCCTGTCCGCGGTACATAGGCGCAAGTACCTGCACATCTTGAGCTGGAATGCCACTGCGGATAGCAGCTTCTACAATACGTTCAATCATCTGCAGAATATGTTCACTACGCGCTTCAAAATAAGAACGGTCAGCCTTTTTTTCTATAAAATCAGGTGGCAGAATGCCTTTTTGAATCTGGCTGGCTAAGTTGACGATAGTGGAGTCTTTGCTTTGTCGATAAATTTTTTCTAATTTGGTCTGTGGAAGAAGAGGGATTTTCAGTAAATCTGCCAGCACTTGTCCGGGGCTGACAGAAGGCAGCTGATCAGCATCTCCGACAATGAGAAGTTTGCTGTTGGAAGAGATATTGCTGAGGAGTTGATTGGCTAACCAAGTATCTACCATTGAAAATTCGTCGACAATAATAAAGTCTGCGTCCAAATAATCGTCTAAATGGCTGGTGTCGTCGTCTCCTGTCATGCCTAAATGCCGATGAATCGTTGCGCTTGGAAGCCCTGTTAATTCATTCATGCGTCTGGCAGCACGCCCAGTTGGAGCGGCTAGAAGAATAGGCAAATCTTGAGATTTGCGCAAATCCAACCCATGCAGCAGAGCATAAACAGCAATGATTCCATTGATGACGGTCGTTTTTCCTGTTCCGGGACCACCCGTTAGGATGAAAATTTTGTGATTGATAGCGTCACAAATTGCTTGTTTTTGAGTCACATCATAGGAAATGGCAAACTCATTTTCGATTTGAGTAATAGCAGCTTCGATTTTTTCCGGTTCAAATTTGTTTTGCTTCCCTTTTTCTAAAATGCGCAAGAGATTGCTACGAATCCCTTCTTCGGCAAAAAAGAGACTGTTTTCAAAAATCTTTGTATCAACATTTTGAACTTTATCTTCTTCAATCAAATATGCCAGCTCATCCGCAACAGAACTTGGGTCTAACTCAATCTGACGGGAACTTTCGAGGAGCTCAATCGTATGTTCTAGAAGTTCTTTGGCTTCAAGATAAGTGTCGCCTTTTTCCATAGACTGGGTTAGGAGCGTGTGAAGCAACCCAGCACGAAAACGCTCTGGAGCAGTACTTTCAATTCCTAAGCTTTGCGCCAGTTGGTCGGCAATTTTAAATCCTATTCCTTGAATATCTTCCACTAACTGATAAGGATAGTGTTCGACAATTTCGAGAGTCTCTTCTTTGTAAAAATCTTGAATCTGAAAGGCAAGCTTGTTCGGGATACCGTATTCAGATAGCTTGGCAAGAATTCTCTCGGTGCCGTAATTTTGTCTTAGTTTTGTGAGAAAGGCTTCACGGTTTTTAGCAGAAAGACCTGCAATATTCTTTAATTTTTCTGGCTCTGCTAAGACTTTATCAATCGCGTTGTCGCCATAGAGATCCACGATTTTTTGCGCTGTTTTTACACCAATCCCTTTAAAATGGTCGCTTGAAAAATATTTGACTAAGCCTTTGCTGGTTGGCTTTGCACGCTCATAGCGTGTTATTTTGAGTTGTTCACCATATTTAGGGTGTTGCACGAGATTTCCCCAAAAAGTGTAGTCTTCGCCCTCCATAATATCCGCCATGGTGCCCGTGACAATAATCTCAAAATCATCAAAATCTGCATCGGTGTCGTTAATATCTAACAGCAGAATCCGAAAGAAACTGCTGGGATTTTCAAAAATAATGCGTTCAATGGTGCCTGAAAAGTAAAATTCCATCATCTTCCTGTATCAATGTTAAAAGAATGGGAGTGGGGCAGAACTAAAAATTGAAAATTTTTAGTTCGTAGTCCCACCCCCGCAAGGGTGCTTAAACAGTTATCAAGCTGTTTAAGGTTGCAGATGAAGAAAACGAAGTTTTCGTCAAAGATGCTCTTCCGAGCTTGAAAAGCGAACAGCTTTGATACTTGCTTCGCAAGTTTTATCTGCCACCTCAAAGCAGTGCTTTGAGCAATCACGGTGGCTTGCCATGCAAGGCTGATTTCCCGCCTTCAACAATTCACTAAATTGTTGAAGCTGCGTTATTCGTTTATTCCTAAATCTGATAGAAGCTGGAATACTTTTTGCCCAGCTCCAACGAATTAAAATAGACTTGTTTGGGATTAGAAAGTGCCGATTCTATTCAAAGGCCAGAAACGGAGTTTTGCTTCGCCCTGCAATTGATTGGCTTTAAATGTTCCCACCTGACGGCTGTCTTTTGAGACAAGACGGTCATCTCCTAAAAGCAGGTATTCGTCTTTTGGAACTTCAATGGTAAAGCTAGTGTTCCCATTTGCATCCTGCGTAAAGGCTTGAGCTTTATCTGCTAAAGACTGAAAGAAACTGTTATAGGAATAGGTTGCCTGCAATTTATCATCTTTAAACTTCGCGAGGTAATTTTTAAGATAAGGTTCGTTGGCCTTTTTGCCATTTACATATAGTTGGTCGTTTTCGTAGCGGATAGTGTCTCCAGGAAGACCGATCACCCGCTTGACAATTTGCTTGGTTTTTCCATCTTCGTCTTTTTCACTTGCAACGACAATATCAAAGCGATTGACAGGCAAGTGTTTGACAACAAATAGATATTCTCCATTAGCTAAGGTTGGATCCATTGAATGCCCGTCTACCTTGACAGGAACCCAAAGAAAGGCGCGTGATAAGAAAAGAACGGCCATGAAGAGGATAAACAATCCCCATTCTTTCATAAATTTTGAAAAAGTAGTTGATTTTGTTTGCATAACTTACCTTTCTAGAAGTTTCTTCGCTTTTTCAGTATTTTTAAAATGCAGTTTTGCACTCGCTTCTAAGCCTTTTATGCCGTAGGCTTGAAGAAGCTGACTTGCGATTTTATCGGACTTTGCTCCTGCTCCACTGGGCAATTCATAGCCGAGCTCTTGACTTAAATTTTCAAGATTTTCTAAAAATAAGTCGCGTGCAATCATGGAGCTGACTGCTACGGCTAAGTATTTTCCTTCCGCTTTTTCCTCTAAAGTGAGAGGATTTGAGAAATGATTGCGTTCCTGTTTGACGTATTTCTGATAATTTTTGTCACTTGTGAAGGCATCAATAACAATTTTTTCAGGCTGCACTCCCGTTTGCAAGAGCAGATAAATGGCTTGATTGTGAAGAGCAACCTTGACAGACACCGCATTGTAGCCAGAAGCAATGACTTCGTTGTATTTTTGGGGGGACAATAGCAGAGCTTGGTGCTGAATCTTTTCCTTTAACAAAGGAACGATTTGCCTGATTTTCTGGTCTGTTAGGCTTTTAGAGTCATCAACTCCCAGCTTTCGTAGAAACCTATGCTGTTCTGTTGTGACAAAAGATGCCACAACAGCAAGTCCGCCGAAATAAGAACCGTTGCCGACTTCATCTGTCCCGATAAGAGGACAATTTTGCTGAGGAGCTGTCGTTTCTTCTCTGGAAGACTGATAGCCAAAAAATTGTGCTGCCTGCTCTGCGTTTTCTCCTTGGAAGAGGACTTTTCCTGAAGTGTAGATGGAGGCAGTTGCCTTATCAAGCTTAAAAAGGTAACGAATATAAGGATTTTTACTAGAAACAAGCTGTGCCTGGTAGTGGGCAACAAAATCTTGAATTTGTTTCTCACTGGGTTGTAAGGTAATACTTTCCATATTGCTATTGTACCATAAAAGTTATAAATTTCTTTAAAAACTGACAAAATCGCTTCCTTTTGGTATAATATTTTGAGGTGATTTTATGGCAAACTTAAATCGATACAAATTTACTTTCGGAAAGAAGAGTGTAACCTTAACAACAGAACACGATAATTTATTCATGGAAGAAGTTGAAAAGGTTGCAACAGAAAAATATCACGCAATTAAAGAGAAGATGCCTGCGGCAGATGATGAAACATTAGCTATTTTGCTGGCAGTCAATAGTTTAGCGACGCAATTGTCACGTGAGATTGAGTTCGATGACAAGGAGCAAGAGCTGGAAGAACTTCGTAAAAAAGTGTTAGAAGCCAACAAGCAAAAGGTTAGTGAGCAAGAGGGGACCCTATGATTTCATTGGTAATTTTGCTGATTTTGGCTTGGAGTTTTTACATTGGCTATTCGCGTGGGATTGTTTTGCAGGCTTATTATACTGTTTCGGCGGTTATTTCAACAATTATTGCAGGGCAACTGTACCAATCTCTAGGTGAACAAATCAATCTTTTAGTTCCCTACGCTAGTGCACAGGAAGGAACATTTACCTATTTCTTTCCCAGCAGCCAATTGTTCCAGTTGGACAAGGTTTTTTATGCCGGTCTGGCTTATCTAGTCATTTACACGATTGTTTATAGCATAGCCCGTTTTATTGGGATTTTTATTCACTTAGTGCCAAACAAGAAAGCCAATGAGCGTTGGTACAATGTTGCTAGTGGTGCTTTAGCTGTTTGCGTCACTTTATTTGGAATTCAAATGCTGCTGACCGTTTTAGCAACGATTCCCTTACCACTTGTTCAAAATCATCTCAATGCCAGTGGTTTAGCTCGATTTATCATCAGTCACACACCAATTACTTCAGGAATGTTGAAACAACTCTGGGTGACCAAAATCATCGGATAAATACAAAGACTCAGTTGGTGGTGCTAGCTGAGTTTCTTTTTCATCAGGAAAGATAAGAATATGAATAGAAAAATTTTAGAAACGTTAGAATTTTGGAAAATCAAGGCGCTCTTTGAACCCTATCTTCTGACAGAACAAGGGTGCTTGGAGCTGCAGCAGCTGTTCCCGTCCAATAAACAAGAAAGGCTGGAAACAGCATTTTTAGAAATGACGGACATGCAGCAGATTTTTGTACAGCGTCCTCACTTCAGTCTGGCTGCGACCCAAGACATTACGGGCTTGACCAAGCGCTTGGAGCTGGAAGGCAACTTAAACATTGAAGAATTTCTCGCTCTGAAGCGGGTTTTGGCTGTCACGCAAGAATTGACTGATTTTTATGAGGATTTGGAAAATGTTGAGTTGCAAAGATTGAATCGGCTTTTTGAAAATTTGGTTTCTTTTCCGAGCTTGCAAGGAGCGTTGCAGGCTATCAATGAGGGCGGATTTGTTGAAAGTTTTGCGAGTGACAATTTAGCTCGCATTCGCCGGAAAATTCAAGAAAATGAAGTTCAAGTGAGAGATATTTTGCAAGATATCCTCAAAACCAAGGGCGATATGCTAGCAGATCAAGTAGTAGCCAGTCGAAACGGTCGCAATGTTTTGCCGGTCAAAAATACATTCCGCCATCGTATCTCAGGCGTGGTGCATGATATTTCTGCTAGTGGAAACACGGTGTATATCGAGCCGCGGGCGGTGGTCAATCTCAATGAAGAAATCACCAATGCACGGGCAGACGAGCGCTATGAAATTTTGCGGATTTTACAAGAGTTGTCTGACCGCATACGTCCTCATATTGCTGAAATTGCTAATAATGCTTGGATTATTGGACATCTGGACTTTGTTCGAGCTAAGGTGCGCTTTATGCAGGAGAGAGGAGCGGTAGTACCCAAGCTGTCTGACCGTCAGGATATTCGACTGCTCCATGTTGCTCATCCTCTGATAGAAAATGCAGTGGCTAATGATTTGTACTTTGCATCGGATTTAACGGAAATCGTCATTACTGGTCCCAATACAGGCGGAAAGACCATTATGCTCAAAACCCTAGGCTTGGCTCAGCTTATGGCACAGTCTGGCCTGCCTATTTTGGCAGATGAAGGGAGTCGAGTGGGGATTTTTGACCAAATCTTTGCGGACATTGGAGACGAGCAGTCTATTGAGCAGAGTTTGTCGACTTTCTCCAGCCATATGACGAACATTGTCTCTATTTTAGAGCAGGCTGATGAGAATGCCTTGGTGCTTTTGGATGAGCTTGGAGCTGGAACCGACCCGCAGGAGGGTGCAGCTCTTGCTATGGCAATTCTTGAAGACTTGCGACTGCGACAGGTCAAGACAATGGCAACGACCCACTATCCAGAGCTTAAGGTCTATGGGATTGAGACTGAGGGAGTGCAAAATGCCAGCATGGAGTTTGATACAGAAAGCCTAAGGCCAACTTATCGTTTTATGCAGGGAGTGCCGGGTCGCTCCAATGCTTTTGAGATTGCAAGGCGTTTAGGTCTGTCTGATAGAGTGGTCAAGGATGCTCAAGAATTGACTGACACGGACAGCGATGTCAATCGCGTTATTGAGCGCTTGGAAGAGCAGACCTTGGAAAGCCGCAAGCGGTTGGATAATATCCGAGAAGTGGAGCAAGAAAATCTCAAATTTAACCGTGCTCTTAAAAAGCTCTACAATGAGTTCAATCGGGAAAAAGAAACTGAGCTAAATAAGGCAAGGCTGGAAGCGCAGGAAATCATTGATGTGGCGCTGACCGAGAGTGATATGATTCTCAAAAATCTACATGCTAAATCCAGTCTCAAACCGCACGAAATTATTGAAGCCAAAAGCCAGCTGAAAAAATTAGCTCCGGAAACGGTGGACTTGTCACAGAATAAAGTGTTAAAACAAGCCAAAAAAGCACGGAAACCAAAAGTGGGAGACGATATTCTGGTGATTAGCTACGGTCAGAGAGGCACGCTTGTCAATCAGGTCAAAGACGGTCGCTGGGAAGCACAGGTGGGACTCATCAAGATGACCTTGGAGGAAGCAGAGTTTAACCTGCTCAAAGCTGAAAAAGAACAGCCTAAGCGCAAGCAGGTCAATGTGGTGAAACGAACAACCACAAGCGGACCAAGAGCTCGACTGGATTTGCGAGGAAAACGTTATGAAGAAGCCATGCAAGAGCTGGATACCTTTATCGACCAAGCCTTGCTCAACAATATGGCACAGGTGGATATTATTCACGGGATCGGGACGGGCGTCATTCGCGAAGGCGTCACCAAATATCTCCGTCGCAATAAGCATGTCAAGAGTTTTGGCTATGCACCGCAAAATGCTGGGGGTAGCGGAGCAACTATTGTGGTGTTTAAGTAATGCAGAGTTGGTGAACAAAACTGTTCATGATAAAGAAGAAAGATTGAAAAGAGGAAATATTTATGAGACAAAAAGGAATACAAGATTCTTGTACAACGATTCTGGTTGGGAAAAAAGCGAGTTATGACGGTTCAACTATGATTGCACGTACAGAAGATTCACAAAATGGTGTATTTACGCCCAAGAAATTTATTGTTGTTAACCCAGAAGATCAGCCGCGGCATTACAAGTCTGTACTATCAAGCTTTGAGATAGATTTGCCGGACAATCCAGTTCGCTACACCAGTGTACCGGACGCTCTTGCAAAAGACGGGATTTGGGGTGAAGCTGGTATCAATGTTTACAATGTAGCCATGAGCGAGACAGAGACGATTACCACGAATAGCCGAGTGCTGGGAGCAGATCCTTTGGTGGTGACTGGTATCGGAGAAGAAGACATGCTGACCTTGGTGTTGCCTTATATCAAAACGGCGCGTGAGGGTGTGTTGCGTTTAGGGAAGATTCTTGAAGAATACGGCACCTATGAGTCAAACGGGATTGCCTTTTCTGACGTGAATGAAATCTGGTGGTTGGAGACAATCGGTGGACATCATTGGCTAGCTCGCCGGGTGCCCGATGACGCCTATGTAACCAATCCGAATCAGCTGGGAATGGATTATTTTGAGTTTGACAATCCCGAATATTTCCTCTGTGATCCTGATTTGAAAGACTTTATTCGTCGCAATAATTTGAATCTCAACTATGACGGGGAATCTTTCAATCCGCGCTATGCTTTTGGTAGCCAGCGTGACAAAGACCGCCATTACAATACACCGCGTGCTTGGGATATTCAGCGTTTTCTCAATCCAGAAATTGAGCAAGACCCGCGCTCCTTTTTCCTTCCTTGGTGTCAAAAACCCTACCGTAAAATCACGATTGAAGATGTCAAGTATGTCCTTAGCAGCCACTACCAAGACTCTCCTTATGACCCTTATGGCTTAGAAGGCAGTCATCACAGTCAGCGGACCTTCCGCACGATTGGGATTAACCGCACAAGTCAAACATCTATCTTGCAGTTGAGACCCAATAAACCACAGGAAACGACGGGCATCCAATGGTTGTCCTATGGCTCTATGCCTTACAATACAGCCGTGCCTTTCTTTACCCAAGTCTCTACAACACCAGCCTACTTTGCCAACACGACGGACAAGGTTTCGACGGATTCCTTCTACTGGACCAATCGCTTAATTGCAGCTTTGGCTGACGCGCATTTTTCTAGTCATCTGGGAGATTTGGATGATTACCAAGAAACGACCATGGCTTTGGGACATGAAATGCTAGGGCGCGTGGATTGTGCCTTGGAAAAAGGAGAAATAGTTGACTTCGAAGCAGAAAATCAAGCCCTAAGCGATAAAATTCAAGAAGCAACGGGCCAACTTCTGAATAAAATCCTGCTAGACGCCAGCAATCTGATGACCAATCATTTTTCTTTGAGCGACTAACTCCGTAGCACATTCTGCCCCTACAAATGCTTCGTCTCAAGTAATTGCTAACGAATAGAAGTTCGTTTTTGGAAAATTATTGAATACTAATCTGCGGAGGAGTTTTTCGCTCCGTAGCAAATATTTTGCAAATGCTTCCTTTTAGTGTAGAATGATGTCAAGAAATGAAATAGAGCGATGACATTGGTCATCGTCAGAGGAGAACAATATGGTAGCAGCAGTTACAGATGCAAATTTTGCAGAAGAAACAAAAGACGGACTTGTCCTCATTGACTTTTGGGCAGCATGGTGTGGTCCTTGCCGCATGCAGGCACCGATTTTGGAAAAAATAGCCGAAGAAGTGCATGAAGACGAATTGAAAATCTTCAAAATGGACGTGGACGCCAACCCAAATACACCAAGTGAATTTGGAATCATGTCAATCCCGACCCTCATCTTCAAAAAAGATGGGCAAGTGGTGAAGCAAGTTGTCGGTGTTCATACCAAAGAACAATTAAAAGCTATTGTAGCCGAATTGAGCTAAAAGAGAACGAGGCTGGGACAAAAGTCCGACCTCAAATATACAAAGCGAACAAAACTAGTTTTCTGGTAATCAGAATTCTGCTTTGTTCGCTTTTCGCATTTAATTATAGATTTGAAGGGCTTAATAATTAAGATTTTTAAAAATTGAAATCTTTTTGTCCCAAACTCTTTCTCTTTTCAAGATTAGAAGAGTACTTTTGACGAAAATTCGTTTTCATCAGTCACTACCTTTTTGCTAATAGATCAATACACTAATCGGTGCTATAATGAAAATGAAGAAAGATTGTTTCAATCAGAAAGGACGATTAAATCCTGGGAACATTTGGAATAGTAGCTGTATTCGTCATTGTTGTACTCTTATTCATTTGTATCTATCTTCTTTTCAAAGTTATCTTCAAAAAATAAAGTTAGAAGTTAAGTAGGAAATAATTACAAACGAGACAATTTCATTTCGTCCTCGCAGCTGACAAGGCAAACTGATTGTCGTTCACTCCGTCCGCCCGGCGGACGAGATAAACTTCTTTTGGTTCATACTGTCAGCCGGGCGGACGGAGTAAACCAAAAGTAAGGGAGATTTTCCGCCGGGCGGACGAAGCAAACGAAAAGTAGTTGAGGTCATCCGCCGCGCTGACGGAAAAAGGAGAAGTCATTGAAACGGTCACTTTAAGTGACAAGTAAAAAAGGAAAGAAGGAATTTATGAAGCAAGAAAAGCTCATTGGACTTAAACTTAGTAATCTTTCTTTCCGTGCTCAATAACAGCCGCAAGCACTATGCGGATATCCTTGCCCGTCGCAAGGGCAAAGAGCCTAAAGCAGAATTGGGTTAATTAAAAAATGAGGTTGGGACTTTTCCAACCTCATTGTATTACGCTTTTTTCCTTTTTCCCCAAACGCTTTTTTCGGCAACTGCAGTAAAGAGCGCATCCGTTGAGGAATTGAGCGCCGTTTCACAGGAATCTTGGATAACTCCAATGATGAATCCTACCCCAACGACTTGCATGGCAACATCATTTGAAATACCGAAGAGACTACAAGCAACAGGAATGAGCAAAAGAGAACCACCTGCCACCCCGGAAGCACCACAAGCAGAGATAGCGGCGACAATACTGAGGATTAATGCTGTCGCAAAGTCAATCGAAATGCCTAATGTATTGACTGCAGCAAGGGTGAGCACATTGATGGTAATAGCTGCTCCAGCCATGTTAATAGTGGCACCAAGAGGAATAGAAACGGAATAAGTATCTTTGTTGAGTCCTAGTTCTTCACAAAGTTTCATGTTGACAGGAATATTAGCAGCTGAACTACGTGTGAAGAAAGCTGTCACACCACTGACTTTTAAACACCGCAAAACAAGTGGGTAGGGATTTTTTCTCATCAGAACAAAGGCAATGAAAGGGTTGACGACCAGAGCTACAAAAAGCATGATAGCGATTAAAACTGCTAATAAGCTGCCATAGTTAGCCAACACCGCCAATCCTTTGTCAGAAATCGTCTTAAAGACCAAACCAAGAATTCCAAAAGGAGCCAGATTGATAATCCATTCAACGACCTTAGAGGTTACACTTGCCATAGTTTGCAAAAGCTCTTTACTGCTTTTGCTGGCTTCACGCATGGCAAGTCCAAATACCACAGCCCAAGATAATATTCCAATATAGTTTGCGGTGATGAGAGCATTGACTGGATTGTCCACTACTTTGAGCAATAAATTACTGAGGACTTGCCCAATCCCATCTGGTGGTGTAATCTTGGTCTTTGACGCTGTGAGTGTGATGTGTAAAGGAAAAAGGTAGTTAGCTAGCACTGCGACTAAAGCTGCTGAGAATGTTCCCAAAAGATACAAGATAATGATAGTTTTCATGTTGGTTTCTTGCCCTTTTCGATGTTGTGATAGAGCATTGGTCACCAAAGCAAAAACCAACAGTGGAGCAATGCCCTTTAAGCCACCAACAAATATATCTCCCAATAAGCCAATTGCTGACAGCTTAGGACAGGTCAAGCCGAGGACAGCCCCTAATGCAATCCCGATAGCAATACGCTTAATCAAACTAGATTTTTTCCAAGCCAAAACTATTCTTTTCATATCATATAATCCCTTCATGATCATAATGTCTCCCATTATAGTATAAATATTCTGAAAAATCAATCTGTTTTAGATAGAATACACTGGGTGGAGTTCGTATTCCCCTGATTCAATTAGGCTTAGATATGGTATAATAGAAATAAGCAGGAGGTGACCTATGTTATTTGCGAACAAGAATGTATTCTCTCGCTACTTTGAAAAATTCAACTGGTCTAATTTGTTAGATGACGTCTTTAGCAAGCTCGTCTCACTCGTGCTATTGCTAGCTCTCTTTTACCTCGCTAAAAAGTTGGTACATGTACTCGTAAGAAAGATTATCTCACCCTCTTTGAAACTCTCCAGTCAAGACGAAGGGCGGCAAAAGACCCTCACTCGTTTGATTGAAAATTTACTGAATTACACCCTTTACTTTTTCTTGATCTATTGGATATTAGCGATTTTAGGCTTGCCGGTGTCTAGTTTACTGGCAGGAGCTGGGATTGCTGGGGTAGCAATCGGGATGGGCGCTCAAGGTTTCTTGTCCGATTTGGTCAATGGTTTCTTTATTTTACTGGAGCGACAGTTGGATGTCGGAGACAGCGTTCGCCTGACCAATGGCTCGATTAAAATCGCAGGAACGGTTGTGAGCGTCGGGATTCGGACGACACAAGTGCGCGATGCAGATGGCACTTTGCATTACGTTCCTAATCGCAACATTACCGTCGTCAGCAATCTCTCACGCGGCAATATGCGTGCGCTCATTGATATTCCATTATACGCTCAGACGGATTTGGAGAAGGTCACTCGGATTATCCAGCAGGTCAATCAAGAATATGCGGGCGATCAAGTAGAAATTTTGCAGGAACCGACGATTTTAGGTCCGCAACTCGCAGACAACGGACAATTTTATTTCCGTGTCAGTATCACTGTCCAAAGTGGTAGCCAAAGTACCGTTTATCATCAATTTTACAGATTGTATCATGACGCTCTATTAAAGGGAGGAATTGATTTGCCAACGATTTATGCACCAGCGTAAGCAGAAAGGAGATTATTATGGAAGAACAAGTACCGCATGAAATAACGACCCCTGCCGGTCACGTCTATCGTTTGAAACAGCCCCTGTATAAGCAGCCTTTGTTTTGGACGACCATCATTAGCTGTGTCATGCTTGTATTCATGACCCTCGTGGTGGCTGGTTTAAGTATTTTTAACTTTGCCTTTCTAGGGCATGGTGCTCGAACTGCAGTTTATCAAGATAGTTATAAACATCACCGTCTGGGAGACAGCGTGCGTTTTGAAAATGGAATGAAAATCACTGTTCAATACATTCATGTGGACTCCAAAGAGCGGATGAAAGGGCAAGCAACAGGAGCAACGATTACCGCCAAGGTCATTATCGAAAATACTTCTAGCGAATCTCTCCCTCTCAATGTCTATGACTTTGATTTACAAGACGAAATGGGAGAATCCTATGTCTTGGATGACGCTACTTTTGATACTACCAACATAAAAGAGGAGCTTGCGGTGGGCGAAAAGGTGGAATGGAAGCTGATGTATGACGGTGAGGACGGCTCGCAGCAGCCCTATACTCTCGCTTATGACAATGTCAGGTGGGGAGAAGCCAAAAGCGTGAAGTTTTAGAAATTTTCAGCAGAAGAACAGTAAAAGGCTGTGGACGAATCTGTCCACAGCCTTTTATCATGCATGTTCGTTTAAACAATCCCTTGAGCAATCATAGCATTGGCGACATTTTCAAAAGCAGCGATGTTTGCTCCTGCTAGATAGTCTTTGCCAAGATTGTAGTTTTCAGCAGTTGTTTTAGCAGTGTTGAAGATGTTGGTCATAATGTCTTTCAGACGAGTGTCTACTTCTTCACGCGTCCATGAGAGGCGGAGACTATTTTGACTCATTTCCAGAGCAGATACAGCAACTCCACCAGCATTGGCGGCTTTAGCAGGACCATAAAGGAGGTTATGTTCTTTGTAAACAGCAATGGCGTCAAGATTACTTGGCATGTTAGCACCTTCTGATACACAGAATACGCCTTGCGCTACCAAGCGTTTCGCTGCTTCACCGTCGATTTCATTTTGAGTGGCACATGGCAAGGCAATGTCGAATGCACCTTCGTAAGTCCAGACAGAGCCTTCGTAATAAGTAGCACTTGCTCTTTCAGCAGCGTATTCTGTCAGACGAGCACGACGTTTTACTTTCACATCTACCAGAAGATCAAAGTCAATTCCGTCCTTGTCAATGATATAACCATTTGAATCAGACACAGAAATGACTTTAGCACCGAGGGCGGTTGCTTTTTGCACAGCATATTGAGCTACATTTCCGGCACCAGATACGACAACAGTCTTTCCGTCAAAACTTTCACCGTTTGCTTTGAGCATTTCTTGCGTATAGTAAACAAGACCGTAACCAGTTGCTTCTGGGCGGATTAGAGAACCTCCAAATCCAAGTGGTTTACCAGTCAAGACACCAGCATCAAATTGACGTAGGCGTTTGTATTGACCATAGAGGTAGCCAATCTCACGTCCACCAACTCCAATGTCACCTGCAGGGACATCAAGAGAAGGACCGATGTATTTTTGCAATTCTGTCATGAAGCTTTGGCAGAAACGCATCACTTCAGCGTCTGTCTTGCCTTTCGGATCAAAGTCAGACCCACCTTTACCACCACCGATTGGCAGTCCAGTCAAAACGTTTTTAAAGATTTGTTCAAATCCGAGAAATTTCAAAATACCTTGATTAACCGTTGGGTGGAAACGAAGACCACCCTTATATGGTCCAACTGCGGAATTAAATTGCACGCGGTAACCGCGATTGACTTGAACTTTGCCGTCGCAATCAACCCAAGGAACACGGAAACTAATCACACGTTCTGGCTCGGTAATGCGTGCCAGAATGTTTTCTTCAATGTATTCAGGATGTTTTTCAAAAACGGGTTCAAGCGTGTTTAAAAATTCTTCCACCGCTTGCAGAAATTCTGCTTCGTGAGCATTGCGAGCTTTCACCAATTCAAAAGTGTTTTGGATATATTCTTTAGCAGTTGTCATAGACTTCTCCTTAAATAAGATACGAGGACGAGTAAAAATCGTACAAAATGGGAGGCTGACGCCGTGTTCGATGAACACAAGGGAGCCTATCTTTTTTGCTAGACTTTCGTCCGAGTTCAGTGTATGTTATATTTTGTTACGTGTGTCATTATAGCAGAAAATTTTTGTGCTGTAAAGAAAAAAGTTGAATTTTCTGAAAATTCCGACATAAAATTTACAACAAAATCCTGCTCAGCAAAAATTCATTTGCTTATCCCGAACATTTTTTCCTTCTATTCCGTTAAAAGAGTCAGATTTTTGCTTTTAATGGTACAATAGAAAAATGAAAGGAGTATTTCATGTCATCAACTCAAACACAAATCGCTGGTTTTACTTTTAACAATTGCCTGATGAATGCGGCTGGCGTTGCCTGCATGACGATTGAGGAGTTAGAAGAAGTTAAAAACTCACCTGCGGGAACCTTTGTCACTAAAACAGCTACTTTGCAAGCGCGAGCAGGAAATCCCGAACCTCGCTACCAAGATGTGCTGCTTGGCTCAATCAATTCAATGGGGTTACCCAATCATGGACTGGACTATTATTTGGATTACTTGTTAGAATTACAACAGACAGAACCGAATAGAACCTTCTTTTTGTCGCTGGTAGGTCTATCGCTAGAAGAAACCCATGCTCTTTTGAAAAAGGTGCAGGACAGTGACTTTAAAGGCTTGACCGAACTCAATCTATCTTGTCCCAATGTTCCTGGCAAACCACAAATCGCTTATGATTTTGAGACGACGGAAAAGATCTTGAGTGAAGTGTTTGACTATTTCACCAAGCCACTAGGCATTAAATTGCCACCATATTTTGATATGGCACATTTTGATCAAGCGGCAGCTATTTTTAACAAATTTCCTCTTTCTTTTGTCAACTGTGTCAATTCAATTGGTAACGGGCTGTATATTAACGATGAAACAGTTGTCATTCGTCCGAAAAAAGGCTTTGGTGGTATTGGTGGTGAATATATCAAACCAACTGCACTTGCTAATGTTCATGCTTTTTATCAACGACTTAATCCTTCGATTCAAATCATCGGTACGGGCGGTGTATTGACAGGGCGGGACGCTTTTGAGCACATTCTTTGCGGAGCCAGTATGGTGCAAGTTGGAACAACGCTGCATAAAGAAGGTGTAGGGGCTTTTGAGCGCATTACAAATGAGCTGAAAGCGATTATGGAAGAAAAAGGCTATGAAAGCATAGAAGATTTTCGTGGGAAATTGCACTATCTGGACTAACCACAAGTGGTATTTGGCAATTCATTGCCACATCATTCTCAAGAAAGTTCTAATCAAATCCTTATAACATTTTAGGAATTTGTGAGAAAATAAGAACAAAGAAATGAGGTGTTTTTATGGCTGAAATTTATCTAGCAGGTGGCTGCTTTTGGGGTTTGGAAGAATATTTTTCCCGTATTACAGGTGTGATTGATACGACTGTCGGCTATGCCAATGGGCAGGTGGAATCTACCAATTATCAGCTGATTCATCAAACCGACCATGCTGAAACCGTTCAGGTGACTTATGATGAAAATTTGCTTAGCTTGCGAGAAATTCTGCTCTATTATTTTCGGGTGGTTGATCCGCTGTCTATCAATAAGCAAGGAAACGATATTGGTCGTCAATATCGCACAGGGATTTATTACACAAACGACACGGATGTGCCAGTCATTAACGAAGTCGTGAAAGAGCAAGAGCGGCGATTCGGTCAGAAGATTGCGGTGGAAGTAGAACCGCTGCGCCATTATGTATTGGCAGAGGATTATCATCAAGATTACCTCAAGAAAAATCCTAGTGGTTATTGCCATATCAATGTCAATGATGCCTACCAGCCTCTAGTAGATCCAGGACAATATGAGAAACCGAACGAAGCAGCTTTAAAGGCAGATTTGTCTGAAGAATCCTACCAAGTCACTCAACATGCCGCAACCGAACGACCATTTCATAACGAATATTTTGCAATGTTTGAAGAAGGCATTTATGTGGATGTGACAACGGGAGAACCGCTTTTCTTTGCCAGTGATAAGTTTGATGCTGGTTGTGGTTGGCCGAGTTTTACAAGACCGATTGCCAAAGATGTGATCAAGTATTATCAAGATAAAAGTCACGGCATGGAGCGAATTGAAGTGCGGTCGCGTTCAGGAAATGCACACTTAGGCCACGTTTTCACAGACGGTCCACAGGAACAAGGCGGACTTCGCTATTGTATCAATTCAGCAGCACTACGCTTTATTAAAAAAGAAAAAATGGAACAAGCAGGATATGGCTACTTGCTTTCATATATGAAGTAAGATCAGTAGAGTAAACAGGGACTGAGCTAGACGGCTCTGCTTATTTCGCAATTACTCATAAATGTGTGGATAGAGCGACTAGCAGTTTCAAAAATAATTACAGACTAAATAAATGTTGTAGTGATTGATTGCTCAAAGTATTGTAGATAGGATTTGCGGAGTAAATTTCAATGTTTTTCCTATTTTTTAAAGCTTGCTATTTGGTGTGGATTTTGCTACAATAACTAAAAAATTCAATGAAAACATATAATCTCCATAATAAGGTTGGAGAGTTTCTACCGTCTTACCGTAAATAAGCGTGGCTTTGTCCTTAGTTATGTTGTCAAATACAAATAGAGCATAAGGTGAATGTGAAATGAGTATCCATACGGCTTTTGTTTTTGTGAATGCTGCTAACGATGCACAGTAATTGAACATCATCTTATGGCTCTTGTTTAAAGGAGAAGCGATGAAAGCATTTAAACAAGTGAATTTGGTGACATGTGACGCAGATTTTCATGTCTATCGAAATGGGCTGCTGGTGGTAAACGAGGACAAGATTGTTTATTGTGGGAGTGAGGATGCTACTTGGGAAGTGAGGGCAGATGAGACAGTAGATTGTGAGGGAGCTTGGCTTATGCCTGGTCTAGTCAATTGCCATACTCACTCTGTTATGACCACACTTCGTGGCATTCGAGATGACAGCAATCTCCACGAATGGCTAGAAGATTATATCTGGCCGGCAGAAAGCGAGTTTACACCAGAGGTGACAACAAAAGCTGTCAAGTTAGCACTTATAGAAATGCTTCAGACTGGGACGACGACTTTTAATGATATGTACAATCCCAACGGTGTTGAAATTGGGCAAATTTATGAGGTCGTAGCACGTTCTAAAATGCGTTGTTATTTTTCACCGACTTTGTTTAGCTCAGATGTGGAGACGGCAGAAGAAACTTTAGCACGCACTCGGGTCATTATTGAGAAAATTTTATCCTACAATGATGACCGCTTTAAAGTAATGGTAGCACCACATGCGCCATATAGTTGCAGTAAGGATTTGCTAAAAGGAAGCTTAGAGCTGGCGCGTGAATTACAGCTGAAATTGCATATCCACGTGGCAGAAACACAAGCAGAAAATGGCATAATTTTAGAGCGTTATGGAAAACGCCCACTTGCTTTCTTGAGAGAATTAGGCTATCTGGAACATGAGGGGATTTTTGCCCACGGTGTGGAATTAAATGAGCGAGAAATTGCAGAACTAACAGCCTCTAAGATTCATATCGCCCACAACCCCATCAGCAATCTCAAATTAGCATCTGGCATTGCTCCCGTAACAGACTTGATTCAAGCTGGCGTGACAGTCGGACTTGCAACGGATTCGGTCGCTTCCAACAATAATTTGGATATGTTTGAAGAAAGTCGTACCGCTGCTCTTTTACAAAAAATGCGCACAGGTGACGCCACTCAATTTACCATTGAGCAGGCTTTGAAAACAATGACAATTGAAGGTGCCAAAGCGCTCGGCATGGATGATCAAATCGGCAGTCTAGAAGTTGGCAAACAAGCAGATTTTTTAATCATTCAGCCAAAAGGTAAAGTACACTTGTATCCAGAAGAAAAGATGCTTTCCCATCTCATCTATGCTGTCAAGGGAAATGATGTTAAAGATGTCTATATAGCAGGTGAGCAAGTTGTAAAAGACGGACAAGTCCTGACGATGGATGTAGTTATGTAAAAATGAAAGTTCTAAAGGAATCTTTGAAGAACCTCTTTGACACAATAGAGGTTCTTTCTTTATAAATATTTCAGACAAATTAGTAAGTCCATCTTGTATTGTATAGTAAAAATTAGAGGTTCGTAACAATTGTTCTAACCTCTAATTTTTGTAATAAGTATAACAAGCTTATGAGCCATAATGAAGCTAAATGGATAAAAACTCCTTTTGCAGACAAAGCGCAACACCAGCTGTTGCACCAGTGAAGTCATTGTAAGGCTCGATAATGAGTTCAGGCAAGTCTTTGAAGAGTAGTTTTGGTTGTTGTGAGATTTCTTGATAGAAAGCTGCAATGACTTTGTCATCAGTCAAGATGGGACTGTGCAGATAAATTTTCTTTGCATCAATCATCATGTTAAGGTTTAGCAGGGATTGTGCCAAATACTTAAATGCCAAATGCAGGAGATTGAGAATAGCTTGGTCTCCTAAGTTATATGCTGTGAGGATAGTTTGAATCGTGATCTCTTCTTTATCTGTGACAAGTGATTTTAAATGTGTCAACTCGGCAGTTTCGAAGATGATTTTTGCTTTTTTTATCAGCCAACTTTCACTAGCATAAGTCTGCAAACAGCCTCTGCGTCCGCAACCACAGACTTCTCCGTCAGGACAAACGACGGTATGACCAATTTCGCCGATGACAATATTGCTTTTGCCGTAGATTTTGCCATTGTACATATAAGAGCAGTGCATACCCCGTGCAAAATGAAAATAGATAAAATTCTCATCCAGTTGGTAAGCAGAAAAAAGGCGTTTTGCTAGTGCCATGCAATTGACATTATTAGAAAAGTAAATTGGAAAAGAAAACTCGTTTTTAATCTTCGCTAGATCAAATTGTTTCCATGTTTGATTGTTTGTTGTAATCAAGTCATTGTGCAAATAGCGTCCAGGGATAGCTACTCCCACGGCTTGAATTGTATAGGAATTGTTCCGAAAAATGAATTGTTCAAGTAAATGACAAAACAAATCAGCGCCTTCTGCTAGAATTTTTTCCGAGGTGACGGTTGCTTTATCTTTATCAATCACATTTCCTGTATTATCACTCAACACAAAAGAAAAGTATTTTTCAGACAGTTCACAGCCGATGAAATAAGAGTGCTGTTTTTTTATACCCAAGAGGATTTTCTTGCGTCCGACTTTTGCGTGTTCTTCATCTTCCCCCAGCTCATACAGCAGTTTTTCTTGGATCAAACTTCCTGTAATCGCACTAACTGTAGCAGGAGTAATGCCCGTCTCTTTTGAAATATCAATGCGAGAAATTGGCCCCTTGGCGTAAATTTTATCTAAAATAATTGTTCGTAACTCAGCTTGTTTTTTCGTTTGATTCATTATCTACCATCCTTCCCTGCATCTATTATATATTGATTATAAAAAATTATCAAATATAAGTGAAAGCGCTTGACTTTTTGGAATAATTGTTTTACAATATAATTAAAAAGCGAGATAAAGTTGATTTTGTCTGCTATTTAATAATATATTATAATCAAAGGAGATTGTAAAGATGGACAAATTTTTACAAGCAAAACTAATGCCTATTGCTATTAAGTTGGGGAACAATAAAGGCTTAGTAGCAATTCGGGACGGCATTACGCTTGCGGTACCATTACTGTTGATTGGTTCTTTGTTTATGGTCATTGCTAGTTTTCCTGTTCCAGGATGGGAAGCTTATTTGACAAAAATTGGGGTTTCTGTCTATCTATGGAAAGGCGTGGATAGTAGTTTTGGTCTGATTGGTTTGGTAGCCAGTTTTGGAATTGCCTACTATATGAGCCGTCAATACAAAGTGGATGGGATTCCTTCTGGGATTATCTCGCTTGCTGCCTTTATCACAGTGACACCATTCCTTGCTACTAAAACAGGAAACGGTGTTCCCACAGCATTTTTAGCTTCACAAGGTCTTTTTGTAGCAATCATTCTTGGTTTAGTGAATGGTTATATCTATCAATGGTTCATCAATCATAATGTCCAAATTAAAATGCCTGATGGTGTTCCACCGGCAGTTTCAAAAAGTTTCAGCGCCATTATTCCAGGTGCAGTGATTATCACAGGCTGGTTGTTGGTTTATGCCCTTTTAGCAAGTTTAAAACTACCAAATTTGCATGCGGTAGCTCAAACTGTTTTAGGAAAACCGCTAGGTCTACTAGGTAATAATTTATTTGGTTTGATGATTCTAGTTGCTTTAAATAGTTCATTCTGGTTTGTTGGACTTCATGGAGGAAATGTTGTCAATGCGGTTATGAAACCATTGTGGCTTTCGAATCTCGATGCCAATAAAGTTGCTTATCAAGCAGGGGAAAAACTACCGCATATCTTTACCAGTGTCTTTATGGATAATTTCGTCTTCATTGGCGGTGGCGGCGCAACTATTGGCTTGGTATTAGCGATTGGTTATTTGGCGAAAAAGAGAAAATCAAGCAAGCAGATCAAAACACTGGCACCTATTACAGTGGTTCCAGGTTTGTTCAATATCAATGAGCCAACGATGTTTGGTGTTCCAATTGTCTTAAACATTTTGCTTCTGTTCCCATTTATTTTGGCACCGATTGCGAATCTCATCGTTGCATGGTCATCCATGGCAAGTGGTCTTGTACCGTTAACATATACTGACCCAGGTTGGACAACTCCTCCGATTATTAGTGGCTTGCTGGCAACGGGAAGTTTTAAAGCGTCTATTTTACAAGCTGTTCTTATTGTGATTGATATTTTAATCTATATTCCATTTGTAATTACTATTGAAAAACGCTTTAAAGCAGAAGAAAATCAGTAGGGAGATGAGAATATGAAACGATTAATTAGTGCAAATCCTTCGGAAATTTTGAATATGACAGCCCAAGAGCTCAAGCAAAGCATTCAAGCGAGTGAAGGGCGAGTTGTTTTATCCGAAAATGTTGTCATTCGTGAAACCTTTGTCGGAGATATTACCAATGCTGAGATTGCAAGAGCTTTTGGTGCAGATATGATTTTGCTGAATTGCTTAGATGTTTTCCAACCAGAAATATTTGGCTTAGATTGTAAAAAAGAGCAAATTGTTCACGAATTGCATCGCTTGGTAGGCGCTCCGATTGGAGTGAATTTAGAACCTGTTGATTTGGAAGCTGATATGTTGGAAGAAGTACAAGTGATTGCTGCCGGTCGGCAAGCTAGTCAGGCTTCTTTTGAACAAATTGAAAAATTAGGTTTTGATTTTGTTTGTTTGACAGGTAATCCAGGAACAGGAGTTAGCAATAAAGAAATTATTGATGCAGTAAAATTAGCTAAGCAGCATTTTTCAGGTTTGATTATAGCTGGGAAAATGCACGGTGCAGGGGTATCCGAGCCGGTTACAGATCTTCAGACAGCTGAGAAATTATTAGACGCGGGTGCAGATGTGATTTTGGTGCCAGCCGTTGGAACGGTTCCTGCTTTCAGCGATGAGGAAATGAGAGCTGTCGTAGATCTAGTACATAGTAAAAGAGGTTTAGTCTTAAGCGCTATTGGCACTAGCCAAGAGACGTCAGATATTGAAACAATTAAACAAATCGCACTTCGTAATAAAATTTGTGGTGTTGATATTCAACATATTGGGGATGCAGGTTATGGTGGTTTGGCAGTAGTGGATAATATTTATGCACTGAGCAATACTATTCGTGGTGTTCGACATACTGTATCACGTTTAGCAAGATCCGTTAATAGGTGAAAAATCATTGACTCTAATGAATAGAAAGGAACAATTATGACTAAAGTTACCATTATGTTGGCATGTGCTGCGGGTATGAGTACCAGCTTGCTTGTTACAAAAATGCAAGCTGCAGCCGATGAAAAAGGATTAGATGCAGAAATTTTTGCAGTTCCAGCACCAGAAGTAGATGATATCCTTTCTGAGAAGAAAGTAGATGTTTTGTTATTAGGTCCACAGGTGCGCTATCTTTTAGATCAATTCACAGAAAAGTTAGCTCAAAAGAATATCCCAGTTGGAGTTATCCCAATGGTGGATTATGGCATGATGAACGGTCCACAGGTGCTAGCGTTAGCTGAGGAACTGATCGGAGGCTAGAAGATTGATATGGAAAATTCAAATTTAGAAAGTATCATGTCCCTCATTATGTATGGTGGCGAGGCGAAGAGCAATGCTTTTGAAGCGATTCAAAAAGCTAAGAACGGTCTCTTTGAAGAAGCACATGAAAAGTTAAAAGCAGCAGATGAGGCATTAGTTTTAGCACACAAGTCACAGACAGTGATGCTGACACAAGAAGCTCAAGGTGAAAAAATTGAGCTCAGCCTCTTGATTGTGCATGCTCAAGACCATTTGATGACCAGCTTAACGTTTATTGATTTAGCGAAAGAAGTCGTTGAAGTGTACGAACGACTAAACCAAGTGGTTAAATAATCTTTTAAAACTTTGATAGGTTGAACGACTTGTCAAAGTTTTTTATATTATCAACAGATGACCGCTTTATTTATCATTTGATAATTATTTAAAAAAATTAGAAACCGCTTGCAAAACAATAAAATTATGTTACACTTAAAATAAGGGTTGTTACTGGTCATGCAGGCAAAACCTAGACAAATACAAAATATAGAGTAGTCAGGCTACTTTCTATTTAGTATGTGTTTAGGTTTTTTCTTTGTTTTAAGAAGGAGGGTACAGCATAGGAAACAAAGAAAACTTTTTCAATATCAATATAAAGGAGACAGTACATGAACTTTAGAAACTTTTGCAAATGGATAGGGCTAGCTATTTCACTTATAATTTTAGTCGCTTGTAGTCAGACTTCAAAGCAGGGAGAACAAAAAAATAATCATTTGATTGTTCGCCAGACAGAGTACGGTCTGGTGAAAGGGAGTACTACAAACGGTATTCTTACCTGGAAAGGTGTTCCGTACGGCGGAGACACTTCTGGAGCTAATCGCTGGAAAGCACCAAGCAATCCTAAAAAGTGGAAAGGAGAACTTGATGCTAGTAAATCTGGTCAAGTAGCTCTTCAATCAAGTACAGATGGCGTTATTGGTAGTGAAAATGCTTTGAATTTAGATATTTATCGTCCAAATTCAAATAAAAAGAAGCTGCCAGTTCTGGTTTATATTCATGGAGGAAATAATCAAACTGGGAAATCAGAAGAATTGTCAGGGGCTTCGTTTGTCAAAAACCATGATGCAATCTTTGTTTCTGTGAACTATCGTTTGGGTGTTTTAGGTTTCAATCCTCTTCCTGCACTGAAAACAGGCAGTGATGAAGAAAATTCTGGCAATTATACTCTGCTGGATATTGCAAAATCGTTAGATTGGATTCGAGAAAATATTGAAAACTTTGGCGGTGACTCTAAAAACGTTACTGTTTCAGGTTTTTCGGCAGGCGGTCGTGATGTAATGGCGATGTTGATTTCGCCAATTTTCAAAGGGAAATTTGATAAAGCTATTTCCTTCAGTGGCGGTATGACACTGGCTGATGAGTCTAAGAGCCAAGATGTATTCGCAACGGCTTTAGCGCCACTGGTTGTAGAAGATGGTAAAAAAGGATCTGTAGAAGAAGCGAAAGCTTGGTTGTTAACACGCGACAATGAAGTTAAAGATTATTTATATCATTTAGATGCGAAACGCTTGGCTCCTTTGATGGGAAATGCCTCTATCCGCATGAGTGTTTTCCCACACCTCTATCCTGATGGGGTTGTGTTGCCAAAAGAAGGATTTGACACCAAGAATTACAACAATGTTCCATTATTGATGTTAACAGGTCAAGATGAATTCTCCTTATTTGGATATTTTGATAAGTATTTCGCTAAAGCTCAAGAAAATAAAACCATGACTCAAGAACCTGCTGCAAGTGATTACGCCTTTATCAATAAATACGGTGGTCAACTTTATAGTCTCTTTAATGTTCAAGAATCAGCAGAAAAAATGATTGCCAATTATAAGTCACCAATTTATGCAGGTGAGGTTCAATTCGGTCATGATCCAGCTGTTGTTGGCTCTCCAATGTCAACTTTTGGCTCGTATCATGGAGTTTTTGTCCCGCTTTTTGATCAAGATAATCAAAATTATAAAGCATTAGTTGGTGATGCTTATAAGAGTAATGGCGCAAAAAAATTATCTACTATTTTCCAAGATTATATCTATCATTTCATCTCTAATGGCAATCCAAATGGCAAAAATTTGCCAGAATGGAAAACTTGGTCAGCAGCTGGCGATGAAACGACTCTTTATTTAGATGCGACTAAAAAAGATGATAATATTAAGATGGGAAAGAAAGAGTTTACCTATGCAGATGTTTTGGATGCCATCGAAAAAGATACTAGTGTCCCTACAGATAGAAAACAAGTTTTGATCTCACAAGTTTTAAATGGTCGTTGGTTTAGTCATGGCTTAGATGAAAAATATAATAATTTATCAGAATTTGATAAATAATAGATCACTTCAAACTGAACTTTTTAGATAGTTTTAGAATCAAAAGCGAGACAGCCAAAAGTAATAAATATCCTTGGTTTTGTCTCGCTTTTTTGTATAAACATATCGCAAACTTCCAATTATCATTTTGAACATTCTTAAATGCTCGTAACGCCTTGCTATATAGGCTTTTGAGCGTTTTTTTCTTTAGGAAGAACCTTCACGTTTCTTTGTGTAATCTGTTATGAATGGATTGTCAAATTTTCAAAAGACATGTGTCTTCATTCAAATTTTTTATTATATCTCTTAAACAAAGAACCTATTTGATGATTTTATTATATTTACAGTTTCTTTAATACCTAAATGATCCGTATAAAGCAAATGATTCTGATTGATATTTTTAGATAAAAACTCATTTCTTGATGTGATTGATAAATCACCCGTTCTTTCGATTTCTTTTCTAGATAAATCTCGGGCTCTAAGCGTTTGTTCTTCTGCTAGCAACACACAGTATTTTAAGTTTATCTGTCTTGCCTTTAAGAAGTCTGCAATTTTCTTAAGTTGCTCCTCAAAGATGACATATTCTATGACAACTGTGATGCCTCTGTCCATGAAATTTTTGGTCAAACTGATGATATTGTCCCAAAACAAATCCATATAGTAGCCATCATCTTCCCATGGGGCTACCAACCCACTTTTAACCATTAAATAAATCATGTCCCCTTCTATAACAGCGCTCTTATCAAATGTAGCAGCTAATTCTTTGCTGACAGTACTTTTCCCGACGCCTGGAGGACCTGAAATGATATAAATACAATTTTCCAATATAACACCTCTATAAATTCAAAGTTAATGAATAGATAAAAAATATAATGCTTCCTCTCTTATTTCCTTATCATATGATTTATTTTCATAAATTTTTTTCAACAGGCTTAAATAATACTCTTTATTATCCGCTCCATTTATTATACGATTCAACATCCAAATAGTATGCAAAGTAGGTTTTCTTTTTATGGAATTGACAAGTTCTTCTTCATATCCTTTTTTATAAAATGTCTCAACAAAATGTACTATCGCACCCGGATCTCCAAAGTGGATAAGAGGATTTCTTTCCATAAGTTGAAGTAAAGGCTTTACCGAAGCTAATTGGTTATGATTGCGTTTAATATCTTCTATACAATCAATCATAACGATTTCAAAATCATCACAATTTATATTATCTTCAATTTTTTTGATTATTGCATTTAAATTATACATATCGAATCATTCCCACAACTTCTAATTTATCTGCGATTGTTTTCAATCCAGGAAACAGAAAAATCCACTAGATGGCGTTGCTTCATTAATCTGGAATCGGCATTGCCGACGTTGCCTCTATTTGCCAGACCTCTTTTCTCAAATGCCCTTCCGATGTCCTCAAAATCTTCTCCGTCAACGAATAAGGTCTGATAAGCCTTCCATACGCGAACACCGTCTTCAAGTACGGCACTATGTTCAATACAGTCATGTTTCCCTGGATATTCTGCACGTACATCCGCTAAATGTATGGAGGTGTTTTTGTCATAGCCAACTCCTAATAAGAGTACTTTTGCATCCAGTTCATAGAGTTTTGCAATCGGTGAACCCTCTCCAAATATATTTGAAAGAGTATATTCCGCTGTAATATATTCCGCATGTTTCCCCCATGCACAAACAGATCTTGCTGGATGGTCTGTTCGGATGCTTCCTGGCCATTGACGAAACATTTCTGCAACAGCTCCCATGGTATTTGTCGGTGTTAGCTGTTTATCATATGCTGGCCAATTTTCTCTGATTTTATCCCAGTCAGACTCCTCCGCCTCCCAATGCACATCTGTTTCTGGATCCAGATTTTTCCATGACTGTGTGGGCATCACAATTGTACCCTCAGAAGTCACTACTTCAATTAGAGCTTCAATCACAGTCTGCGCTCCACCACATACATAGCCCATACTTTTTAAAGATGTATGGACAATGACAATATCCCCTTCTTTCAGGCCGATTTCTCTCAATCCCTCTACTATATCTTTTTTGCTTACTGTTCTCATCATCTTTCCCTCTTGTCGTCAATGTACTCTACTTTACAAATCAATCTTTTCAAAATTTTTAATCGATTTTTGGTAGGATAACCAGGTGCATAACAGAAACATGGTGACACCAATTACGAATATGACAAGCTGCGGTATGCTTATGTAGGAAGGGTCATTCAAACTTTCTAAACTGGGAATATGGTGCAAGGCCTCACCCACAGTAATGATGATAAAACCGGCTAGGCAGAACAGGATAAAAGGTCTGCCAATCTGGTAAGCTGTCTTAAAAAAGCCTCCAAGAAAAATGCTGTTAAAGGCTGCAAATACAATCATTACATATCCAAGATAAGCTGCATTTGCATTCATCAATTGATTGGTAACATAAGGAGCAGCATTCCCTAAAAAACTCATCCGCATAACCGTTAGAAATGTACAAAGGATAAATGCCACCAATTCGATAGACAAGACAAATAAATATTTGGCTGTAACCACGTCTTGTTTCTTAACCGGCAACATCACCGTGTAGGTTATATCATCGTATTCTCGAATCTGTTGGTAAGTATAGAAAATGCCCAGGCAGATAAAGAAGGAACCTACAAGAATAGGATATCTTGGAATCATAGTCATGGCTGAAAAAACGATAAACCAATAACTCAAGGGATTGGCTGTCAGTTTCATTTCCTTATACAGTAGCTTTTTCATCAGAGATTCACCTCTTCTCTTTCGATATGTACCATAATGTCCTCAAGCGTTGGACTGCCACCCATTTCTGTTGCGTAATACTGAATGAAATCTTCTTTCTTGGTCGATAACAGGATTTCTCCGTTTTTGATGTAGGTAATCGTATCCGCACATTTTTCTAAATCGCTGGTGATGTGGGTGGAGAATAAAATAGCGACACCTTTTTGGGCCAATTTTCGGAAAATCTCATTCATTTCATCTCTGGATACTGGGTCAAGTCCGCTGGTTGGCTCATCCAGGATTAAAAGTTTGGCTTGATGGGAAAGAGCCAAAGTAAGATAAAATTTCACCTTCATCCCCTCAGAAAGCTCCATAATCTTCTTGTTTTCGTCAAGATTGAATGCAGTCAGGTAATGACGATACTCCTTGTCATCCCAAGTGTCATAGAAGCCACGAGTGATTGCCACAATTTCTTTTAGCTTTTTCCTTGTATAATAATTAATTCCGCCTACTGCATAACCAATCTGCTGTTTAATGTTATCCTCATTGTCCAGATAATCCATTCCAAGAATACGGACGCTGCCTGCATCGGGATGAACAAGGTTTAGAATAGATTTAAGGGTCGTTGTTTTACCTGCACCGTTTCGACCGATGAATCCCATCACTTCACCAGCCTCAATATGAAAGCTAGTCGGTTTTAGTTCAAAAGCCGGATAGATTTTCGTGAGACCATTTATTTCCAGAATATTTTCCATATCAATCATCCTCTTTCTCTTCAAAAGCTGCTTCCATTAAGTGAGCAAATGCTCCCTTTGGCGGTATAGCAATCCCTCGTTTTTCATCGCCAAGAAGCAGAATTGTATCACCGGGTTTGATATGAAATATATCACGCGCCTGTTTCGGTATTACAATCTGTCCCTTTTCTCCAACTGTAGCTGTCCACGCATATTTCCCTTTTGGTGCTTTCACAATAATTGCCTCCTTTATCGTATGATTAGTATGATTTGTATAACTTATCATACCATATAATCCTCCAAAAAACAAGTATTGATGATATATCAAAAAACTCACTACTGCTACACCAATATATTTAACGATTTCAAGAACTTTTATTGCTTTGTCTGATAAACCTTTTAGAGAAAACTCCATAATTAGCCTCTTTCAGATGCTTTTCTTCAAACGCGTTCGTATCTTTTCATGAAATAATATGAATGAATCTAATGTCATTTTAAAAAGTCTTGTTAATAGAAAACCATCTTGAATAAATTAGTAAAATGCTTTTAACAGAACGCTTACCTGAGTCAATCGTCCCTGTTCGCTCATAGGTACGCTCTTTAATTTCGTCTGAAAGCGTGCCATCTTCTTTTTGAATACGTCCCTCACGGCGAAGTGCAGAGAATTTCAGTTCCTCAAAGGTCACATCATGATTACAACCTTTTTAATTGAGTAAAAAAAGATACCTCCTATTTGAAGCGCCTACCTTTGCGAATATCCAATTTGTGTTGGAAGTGCCTTTTTAAGCTTCACCATTCAAGGGAAATTGCTTCTAGTATTTATGCGGATAATTGAGATTTTATGATGTTTTTGGTGTAAAAATAAAAAAAGTTTTAGAAACCGCTTGCAATAAAATAAATTTGTGCTATACTTAATTTACGGATTGTTACTGGTCATGCAGGCAAAACCTAGACAAATACGAGATATAAGGTAGGAAAGCTACTTTCTATTTGGTATGTGTTTAGGTTTTTTTGTTACCGTTGTTCTATATTTATATGTGCAACAACACAGCTGACCTAAAAAATAAAGGAGGTCCATTATGGCAAAAGATTATACTGACTTAGCTCAGGATATTGTTGCTCACGTTGGTGGTAAGGAAAATATTACCAAGTTAGTGCACTGTGTGACGCGTTTGCGTTTTTCTCTGAAAGATGAGAGCAAGGCAGATACGGAATACTTGAAAAATAGAGACGGTATTGTAACGGTTGTAAAAGCTGGTGGACAATACCAAGTGGTGATTGGGAACCACGTGCCAGATGTGTATGCGGCGGTCATTAAGGAAGCAGGTATTTCTGGTGAGGATAGTATTGATGTGGATGAAGGAGATGTTCCGCAAGGCAATCTCTTTGACCGATTTATCGCCTTGATCTCAGGACTTTTCCAACCAATGCTGGGAGCTCTTTCTGCAGCTGGTATGATCAAAGGTGTAGTTGCCATTATGGCAGCTTGTGGTGTTAAGTCGACAGACGGTGCTTATGTCATCTTAAATGCCGCTGGTGACGGATTCTTCCAATTCTTACCATTGATTCTGGCTTTGACTGCTGCTAAGCGGTTTAAAATGGAAAAATTCACAGCGCTTGCGATTGGCTTTGCCTTGGTTTATCCCAATATCGCAGCTAGCTTTACAGGTGCCAAACCACTCTATACGCTATTTGCAGGAACTTTTATTGAGTCAAAAATCTACGCAACTTTCTTAGGTTTGCCGATTATCTTCCCTGCTTCTAGTTATCTATCAACTGTATTGCCAATCATTCTAGCAATTTGGGTCGGCTCAAAAATTGAAAAATTCTTTAAACAAATCATTCCAGATGTTGTCAAAGTCTTTATTGTTCCATTCTTTGTAATTTTAATTACTGTACCGTTATCATTTCTTGTCATTGGACCAGTCATGACATGGGCTTCTGATATAGTCGGTGCTATTTTCACAGGTATTTATAGCTTCAGCCCAATTATTTATGGAATTATTCTGGGTGCTTTGTGGCAAGTGCTGGTTATGTTCGGTCTCCACTGGGGATTGGTGCCGCTTGCAATTTTGGAATTACAAAAAGGACCAGGTGTCATTCTTGTAGCTTCTATTGCTATTTGCTTTGCGCAAGCAGGAGCATTGCTCAATATCTTCTTGCGTACAAAAGAAGAAAAAGTCAAACAATTGGCTATTCCAGCCTTTATCTCAGCTTTGTTTGGGGTAACAGAACCAGCCATTTACGGGATTACCTTGCCAATGCGAACACCATTTATTATGACTTGTATTGCCGGTGCGGTTCAAGGGGCTTATCTCGCTTTCTTTAATGCCAAAATGCAAGTAATGGGTGGAATGGGGCTCTTTGCGATTCCGTCTTTCATTGATCCAAAAGATTCACTATTGCTCATTCACTTCCTTGTAGCAATTGCAATCAGTTTTGTTCTTGGATTTGTATTGACCCAATTTACAAAGATTCCAACTCTCTATGGTGGAGCACAAGAAGTCGCTGCTGAAGAAATCAGTCTGCCAGTTGAAGAGATTGCTCCTGAGCAAGTCATCACAGCTCCGCTTAGCGGGAAAGTGGTCGCACTCGAAGATACGCCTGATGCTGTTTTTGCAAGTGGTGCAATGGGTCAAGGTATAGCAATTGAGCCTAGCGTTGGCGAAGTTGTCGCTCCTGCTGACGGTGTGATTCGTCTGCTTTTCCCAACCAACCATGCGATTGGCTTAGCGACTGATGATGGCGCTGAAATCTTGATTCACGTGGGCATGGATACAGTCGCTCTTGAAGGAGAAGGCTTTATGGCACATGTTACTCAAGGCTCAAAGGTCAAGGCGGGTCAATTATTGCTAAGCTTTGATATAGATGCTATCAAAAAAGCAGGTTATCTTGTTACAACTCCAATCATTGTGACCAATATAGCTGATTATAAGACAGTTGAAACATTAGCTGACGGCGATGTGAAACTAGGCGATGATTTGCTGAAAGTAAGTAAATAATCTAAGAAAAGGACAAGCAAAATTTGTAGAGTTCCAAAACAGTTGGTCGAAAAAATCAACTAGAGCTACTACAAGTATGCTTTGTCCTTTTTATTATTTATCATTTCCTGCGTCATGTTTGCTTCTTTGTGCTACAATGTAGATAGAGGAGAATGGAACATGAAAAGATCAGAACGAAAAATACAGTCAGCAACTAATTGGCAGTTTATTTTAGGCTTGCTTTGCGTAGTGTTTTTAGTAGCAAGTGGGATTTTATTAGCTGAGAAAATAAACGATAGCGTTAAGACAAAGCCGACAAAAACAAGTATTGTACAAAAGAAAAAAACGTCCTCTTCCCTAAACGGTGTACAGACGGCTCGTATCATGGCAAATGGGGATTTGCTGTATCATGACCTTCTATATATGAGTGCCTTACAGTCAGACGGGACGTATGATTTCACAGAGAATTATCAATATGTCAAACCTTGGTTGAAAAAGGCGGACTTGGTATTAGGAGACTTTGAGGGGACGATTCGACCAAATTATCCTTTGGCAGGCTACCCGCTGTTCAATGCGCCAGAGTCGGTGGTATCCGCTATCAAAGACGCTGGTTATCAAGTGGTGGATTTGGCACATAATCACATTTTGGATTCTCAATTGGAAGGTGTTTTTTCAACAGCAAAAGCATTTGAGCAGCAAGGAATTACACCGATTGGGGTTTATACACATAAAAATAGGGATAAAGCCTCACTTGTGATTAAAAAAGTGAATGGGATTAAAATTGCGCTCTTAGCTTATTCCTATGGGTTTAACGGTTTGGAGGAAAATATCTCTCATGCAGACTACAATCATCATTTGTCGGATTTAAATGAAGAAAAGATGAAAAAAGAAATTAAGCAAGCCGAAAAAGAAGCTGATATAACCGTTGTCATGCCTCAGATGGGGGTTGAATATCAATTGGAACCGACACAGGAGCAAAAAACTCTTTATCATAAGATGATTGAGTGGGGAGCGGATATTATTTTCGGCGGGCATCCGCATGTCGTTGAACCATCAGAGGTCGTTAAACAAAATGGGCAAAAGAAATTCATTATCTATTCTATGGGAAATTTTATCTCCAATCAGCGAATCGAGACAATGGACGGTGTGGAAAATAAGAAATGGACAGAACGCGGCGTGCTCATGGACGTGACGGTTGAAAAATCAAAGAAAGGGACGATTATCAAGGATGTACAGGCACATCCGAGTTGGGTGAGTCGTGTGGCGAAAGGGACGTATTCACCGGAAGGCTATCCGCTCTACACTTATCAGACCTATATTTTAGAAGATTTCATTGAAGGTGGAAAATACCGAGACAAATTAGACCAAGCTACCAAAGAACGAATTGACACTGCTTATCAGGAAATGAATGAGCATGTAAATTTGAAATGGGACGAATGAGTTTATTTCTTTAGAGAAAAAAGACCAGAGATTCTTGCATGAAGAATTTCTGGCTTTTTGCTTTCGATATAATTCAGTAATAGGATAGAAGAGTTTTACCATGCATAATTTGGCTCAGTACAACTTACCATTGCATGTAGCAATTCTTCTGGACTAACAATTTTCAACCCAGCATAAACAGGATCTTGAACCATATAAGAAGGATCTATGTAATATATATAGGCAACATCTGAACCATCTGCTGTAAAGCCATATCCTACACCAATAACATTATGCTCTCCACTTCTACCTGGATACATTTTTGAATTATCAATAGTATAATACATTGGATAGCCGTCATTGATATTTTGAATTAGACGCTTTTTGAATCGTTTCATATCTTCTGAATCAGAATTAGGATTCGCTACAGTTGCTAAACGATAACCTGCTTGATTTCCTGACGGTACATCGTAGCCAAACAAATGGCGATTTAAAACTTTTATGGCATTGCTATTATGAGTTCCAAAAGTTTCATCTGTTCCCATTTCGTTGGCTAACTGGGCTTGGTCAACCTGAAGACCTCTACTTGCAAGTATCATGGATACTGTGGCTGGAGCACAGTAATTCCACCGTCGTTGGACAATTGTAGAGATGTTTAGTTGAACTTTTTTTCCTCCTGCATGACTGTCTTTGTCTGTGTTATCTATAGATTCAGAGGGGACCTTTTCATTTGCAGTTGAAGCATTGCTTTCTTCAGGAGTTGCGGTTTGAGAAGAACTTGTCTGACTTGAACTAGAAGCACTTTGTTGAGAAGTAGAAAAATGAGAGCTTTGCGTTTGCTTGATTTTAACAGTATCTAATGACTTCGCTGGTGCTGTTTTTCCGTGAGTACATGCAGTGATAAGAATGAAAACTAATAAGAAAACGATTGACGAATGTATGTCTTTTTTCATAATTTTATCTCCTCTTATTCCTCAAAATCATCATGCTGCATTTTTAACTTTAATTCCATGAATCCGTTTACATTTTTAGTGTACCATTTATGTTACAGTTTTTCAATCTTTTCTGGGTTGTAAAAAATCTTATTTACCCACTTGGAAAACTGTTTACCTAACCAGAGTGCAAAAAAGAGATTGCTGATAATGATGAGAATACCAATGAGACTGAAAAAGAGCAGTTCAGCTGTGTTGATATGAAGTAAAGTGGTGGTTTTCCAAATGATAATACTGCTAACCGGTAAACACAGGATATAGGTTGCAAGAGCTGGTATATAGCGCCTAATCCAGATAGCTTGCAGGATATGAAGCACCAGATGAAGAGCGAAAGCGATGAATCCACCCAACCAGATGAGGTAAAGGAAGCGAGTATGGTAAAAAATAGCAAAGAAAGAGACAAAGAGCACCACGACAAATTCTTCTGCTACAGCTAGTGCGAACCCTTCTGTGGATAAGCTTTTGTGGGCATTTAAAATGAAGGCAGCTTTTTTCTCCAGTAGTTTTTCATTTTGCTCTATCCATGGTATGAAGCCGATGATTTCTTCTAAATCATGAAAAATGAAAAGCAGTGGAAATAACCAGATAATATCTTTCATGGAATGCCTCCTTGTTATTTTTTACGATATTGACTAGGAGTTAGTTGGTAATACTTTTTAAACTGACGATTGAAGTTAGAGAGGTTGTTAAAGCCAGATTGGGCAGCAATTTCTAGGACGGGCAAGGTAGAGTGTTGCAAGAGTTCAGCCGCTTTTCGCAAGCGAAATTGAATCACGTATTCCATGCAAGATACCCCCAGATGTTTCTTAAAGAAATTCATGAAATGGGTATCACTGTAACCACAAATTTGAGCAAGCTGGTCAATCGTGAGTTCCTCTTGATAATGACTACTGATATAGTCAATGATGGTACGGATTTTTTCTTCCTTGCGATAGCCTTCTAAGGATTGCTCTTTTGAAATCACATAGCCATTTTCAAATAAGAGATAAAAAAGTTGATTGAGCTGGGCTTTGAGTTGAAATTCAAAATATTTTGTGCGGTAATAGCCTATTTTCATAGCATCAAGTAAACATTGCCGAATGTCTGTATAGGCTGGTTGATTGGGCTTGATGACGTGTACAAAATCTAATTGTCCATTGTAAAGTGGCTGCAAATAGTCAATACTGGCTTGGTCCATAGTAGAATAGCCCATCAAATCCAAATGAAAGTTGAGAGCATCCATGTAATGGCGGCGATTTTCAATCGGGTGAATGGAGTGAAGAGCGTTGGGACGAATCAGGATAATATCACCTGCTTCACTATTAAAGTAATCATAATCAATGTGAAACTGCGCAGTTCCCTCATGAACATAAACCAGTTCAACATCCGTATGCCAATGAAAGAGAATGTCCGGCTGACCGTTTTTTGTAATGGTTCGTGTGAGAGAATAAGGAGTGCCTTGATTTTTGTAAACGATATCTTTGTGTAATGTTCCCAGATCCATAAGTGTTGCTTCTTTCGTGGAATAATATCAATTTATAAGAGAATTGTGTTAGAAAATACTCTTGTCTAAGATTATAATATAATTAAGTAAAAAATAAAAGAGGTAAAAGTCATGAGTAAATTTCCAGCAGATTTTCTTTGGGGCGGTGCAACAGCTGCCAATCAATACGAAGGAGCTTACAATGTGGACGGGAAAGGTCTTTCGGTTCAAGATGTGACACCAAAAGGCGGCATGCCAGCTAAAGCAGGTGATCTCAATCCTTTGATTACAGATGAGCCAACACTAGACAATCTCAAATTAGAAGGGATTGACTTTTATCATCGTTACAAAGAAGATATTGCCCTTTTTGCAGAAATGGGCTTCAAGGTTTATCGTACTTCCATTGCTTGGTCACGGATTTTCCCAAATGGTGATGAAACGGAGCCAAATGAAGCAGGTCTAAAGTTTTATGACGACCTCTTTGATGAATTGGCAAAATATGGTATTGAGCCTTTAGTGACTTTGTCGCACTATGAAACACCGCTACACTTGGCACGCAAGTACAATGGTTGGGCAAATCGTGATTTGATTGGTTTTTATGAGCGCTATGTTCGCACTGTCTTTACTCGCTACAAAGACAAGGTGAAATATTGGTTGACCTTTAATGAAATCAACTCCGTTCTTCATGCGCCATTTATGAGCGGAGGGATTGCAACACCCGTAGAAGAATTGTCCAAGCAAGACCTTTATCAAGCAGTTCATCACGAACTAGTGGCATCAGCTCTTGCAACGAAGATTGGACATGAAATCAATCCAGACTTTAAGATTGGTTGTATGGTACTAGCCATGCCGGCTTATCCGATGACGCCAAAACCAGAGGACGTACTGGCTGCCCGTGAGTTTGAAAATCAAAACTATCTCTTTTCAGATATTCATGCGCGTGGTAAATACCCAGCATATATGAACCGTTTCTTCAAGGAAAATGGAATCGAGATTCAATTTGCGCCGGGTGATAAGGAATTGATGGCAGAACATACCGTGGACTTCATCTCCTTCTCTTATTATATGAGTGTGGTTCAAGCTCATGACCCAGAAAGTTATTCTTCTGGTCGTGGAAATGTTCTAGGTGGTCTGCAAAATCCTTATCTGGCAAGTTCTGAATGGGGTTGGCAAGTTGACCCAATTGGTCTGCGTCTGGTCCTCGATGCTTTCTATGACCGCTACCAGTTGCCACTCTTTATCGTAGAAAATGGTCTCGGTGCTAAAGATGTCTTGGTGGATAGCCCTAATGGTCCAACTGTTGAAGATGATTATCGTATTGATTATCTTAAACAACATTTGCAACAGGTCGGCGAAGCGATTGAAGATGGTGTTGAGCTCTGGGGCTATACCACTTGGGGCTGTATTGACCTTGTGTCTGCTTCAACAGCTCAGATGAGCAAGCGTTACGGATTTATCTATGTTGACCGCAACGACGATGGAACAGGGTCTTTGGCTCGCTACAAGAAGAAATCATTTGATTGGTATAAAGAAGTTATTGCAACGAACGGAGGAAAACTCTATGAAGATTGAGCACGCAGCCCTCTATGTTCGAGATTTAGAAGGGGCTAAACGTTTCTTTGAAACATATTTTGAAGTGAAAAGTAATCAGCTTTACCATAATCAAAAAACAGGTTTTCAGTCTTACTTCCTCAGCTTTGACGAAGGGGCGAGATTGGAAATCATGACCCGAAAGGAAGGTTTAGCAGAGAACAACCAAGAACTTCTCTTTTTGGGCTATCATCATTTGGCTTTTAGTCTAGGAAGCAGAGAAAAGGTAGATGAATTGACAGCTAGGCTTCAAGCAGATGGTTATCAGCTTTTAAGCGGTCCACGTCTGACGGGGGATGGTTACTATGAAAGCTGCATTCTGGGTTTAGAAGGCAATCAGATTGAATTGACAGTGTAATTTGATAAATTTGCTCCTTATAAATAGAGAGTGGGACAGACATCAATCGTTTGAAGAATGTGATTTTTCAGCAAGTCCTAGTTTCTAGTTGCTGACCTAAAACAGTTCACTGGACTGTTTTACTCCCACCTCCGCACAAGTTGGTTAGGATAGCCACTATCGCCGATACAGTCAGAGATAAGGTTATCCAACTAACCACTGCGTTTTGCAAGCTAAACGATAAAATACATGAGGCTGGGAATTTTTGTTTCAACCTCCTTTTTTGTGTTAAACAAATGAACTGAAAGTTGTAACATAGATATCAGGAGGAAAATGTCCAAGTGCCGCTCTCTGTTGTTTTTACCTTAAAAATTTGCCAAATAGAGAAATCATTTTGACTTTACTCTTTTTCAGTCGTATTTATTGCCAAAGGTCAAAAAAGACAAACCTCAAAAAGAAGTTTGTCTCGCATTTTATAAGGATTCACTAAACAGTCATAAGATGTCGTCACGTACAACTTAATCCCAAAACTCTTTAGCGATTTCTTGACCTTGTTTGATTTTAGCCCATTGCTGCGGGATAGCCAACTCATTGCCTGAATCGCAGGAAGCAAAACCGCATTGATGTGACAGCAGGAGACGATCCTTAGGAAGGATAGTGCTGGCTTGTTCTAATAAACGAAGCACACGTTCTTCATCATCCAGATCAGTTGTCTTGCTAGAAAGGAGACCAAGGACAACTTCGGCATCTTTATCTTTAAGAGAAGCAAGAGCCTTCAAATCACCAGATACATCACTGTCCCATTCCAAGAAAAAGCGGTCATAGTGTTGATCACGTAAGAATTTTTCCGCAATGGCTTCATAAGTTCCGCCTGATGCCGAACGGCTTTCATAATTTCCGCGGCAGTTGTGTGTCCAAACTTTCAGTCCTAATTGATGTCCATAATCAGCCACTTCGTTATTGATTGCAATGAATTCATCAGCTAAATCAGCCAGCGCAGCATTGCCATCGGCAAAAAATGAAGCAGGATTTGATTCGTCAAAAAGTTCCCAAAGGCAGTCGTCAAACTGGATAATTTCACCGCCAGCTTCTTTATATTCCGCCAAGAATTCTTTGTAAGCCTTGATGAGACCGGCCTTTAATTCTTCATTTGTTTTGTAAACTTGCCCTTCACCAGCAAGTTTATCAAAGATAGTCAGTTCAATATAAGCATGCGCAGGTCCCCAAATGGTTAATTTGGTTTGCGTATTACCAGCTTCTTCCTTGAGCAATTTGTAAATGTCTAAGAAATGATGATTCTTCCCTGAAAGAGGTTCCGTGATACGGATACCAATGTCTTTACGTGTTTCGTACTGTCCGCCGTCATGGTCTTGGAAAGTGTAGCCGTGGTCTGCAATATAACGTTCAATACCTTTAAGACCCCAAATAAAATCTAAATGCCACATTGATTTTGAGTATTCTCCGTCTGTTAGAATATCAATACCGTTTGCCTTCTCATCAGCAATCACTTTTTTTATCACTGCTGTCTCTGTTTCAAGATAGCCGGGAAAACTGTCGTAAAATGGATAGTGAATATCATCACGATGTTCGATTTTATTTTTGTAGGCAAGGAGGTTGGCTGGGCGAAGAAGAGAGCCAACAAGTTGAAATTTTGATTGTGTCATGTCAAAAGCCTCTTTCTAAATTTCTTACTTTTTATTGTACACAAGCTAAGCACTTTTGAAAAATAGTTAATTTAGAGGAAGGGATATAGTTTAAAACTATATTTGAAAAGACCAGTCCTTGCTTGAATACAATTGTTTCCTCTTCACCCCTCTTTTTGATAAAATAGAAGAAAAAGGTTTATTTACTATTTTTTAAATGTGCTATAATCCTTTTGAAATAGGATGTAAATGTAGCTAATCCTGTCCTGTATTATCCAAGCAAAATTACAGAAATAGCAAAAGGATAGTTTTACATCATGAAATAAATGAACGTTGGGATTTGAATTTGAAATGAATGATTGTTAGAGGTGATAACATGACAATTAAGATGATTGTGACCGATATGGACGGAACGCTCTTAGATGAAAAAGGAGAATTCGATCGAAGTCGGTTGAAAAATATATTGGATGAGCTGGACAAGCGGGAGATTCGGTTTGTGGTGGCAACGGGCAATGAAATTCACCGAATGCGCTTGTTATTTGGGGATTTGCTGGAGCGCGTGGCCTTGATTGCTGCAAATGGTGCACGGATTTTTGATAAAAACGAGGTACTGCTGGGTACATGTTGGTCTCCAGACTTGGTGGAACAAGTCTTGTCTTACTTTGAAGGGAGAGAACGTGATGTGCACCTCGTCGTCACAACTGAAAATGGCGCTTTTGTCAAAACGGGAACGATTTTCCCTATGATTGAAAAAGTCATGACAGCAGAAATGGCGCAAGAATTTTACCGAAAGATAAACTTTGTCGAAACATTACGTCCAGACGATTTTCCGCAAGTTCTGAAAATGAGTATGGTGGTAAACGAGCAAGTAGCAGTTCAGGCTACTCGACAGCTCAATCAGGATTTTGCAGACACATTAAATGCGGTCACAAGCGGCTATGGAGCGATTGACATTTTGCAAAAAGGGATCCATAAAGCTTGGGGGTTAGAGCAATTGATGCAAAAATGGGAAATTCAAGAGCAGGAAATCATGGCCTTTGGAGATAGTGAAAATGACATTGAAATGCTGCAATTAGCTGGGGTTTCCTATGCTATGGAGAATGCGGATCCTAAAACCAAGGCAGTTGCCAATCACCTTGCACCAGCAAATACAGAGGCGGGCGTCCTGACAGTATTAGAGAACTATTTGAGCAAAGGAGAGAGTCAATGGCTGTCCAACTATTAGAAGAATGGTTGTTAAATGAGCAAGAGCAGATCAGACAAAAGTACCACGATTTGAATCGTATATCCGTCAAAGACCCCGATGTACTTTTTCTGGGAGATTCTATCGTAGAGTATTTTCCCTTACATGAGTTATTTAAAACGTCAAAAACACTAATAAACCGTGGAATTCGAGGTTATCGGTCGGATTTGCTACTAGAGCATTTAGGATCTCTTTTATTTGGGCAGGCAGTTGATAAGGTCTTTCTCCTTATCGGTACCAATGATATTGGCAAGGAAATCCCCCAGCAAGAAACAGTAAAAAATGTGGAAAGTATCATCCAAACGATTGCTAGGAATTATCCTCTTGCAGAAGTTTGCCTTTTGTCTGTCCTACCAGTCAATGAAAGCCCTACTTACAAAAAGCGAGTTCATCGAAGAAACAATCAAAAAATTCAAGCCCTCAATCATGCTTATCAAGAGTTAGCTTCTGTTTATATGAATGTGACCTTTGTAAATGTCTATGACGACCTGCTAGACGAAACAGGACAATTAAAAGAAGCATTTACAACCGACGGATTGCATTTGACGGTTGCAGGATACCAAGTGTTGGTAGGCTACTTACAAAATAAAAACTTAATATAACCTAAACATCACTCTATCCAAATGAGACATTATAACAACCAGCTATGACATTTTAGTTTATTCGATTTTTATTTATATTATAATGTCTTTATCTGATTATTTTATGCATTAGAATTAATAAGGAGAGAGAAATGATAACTATTTTTGTACTAGAAGATGATTTTGTACAACAATCTAGAATGGAGAGGACGATAAAAGAGGTTATGAAGAAAAATTCTTGGAAATATCGTCGTATTCATATTTATGGGAAACCCAATCAACTACTTGAATCTATTACAGAAAGAGGTTCACATCAACTTTTCTTTTTAGATATTCAAATAAAAAATGAATCAAAAAGAGGGTTTGAGATTGCAGAAGAAATTCGAAGAAAAGATCCAAATGCAACAATTGTATTTGTAACAACCCATTCAGAATTTATGCCTATAATTTTTCAGTATAAAGTTGCGGCTCTCGACTTTATTGATAAAGGATTAGATGAAAGAGCGTTTTCTAGACATGTTGAAGAAGCTATCAATACTGTGATAGAACAGCAAGGTCGTACAGTTATTGAAGATTCATTTAATTTTGAAACTTCATTAGCTATGGTCCAAGTGCCGTTTCATAATATTTTATATTTTGAAACATCGCCAACGATTCATAAAGTTATTTTACATACAAAAAATGAGAGAATGGAGTTTTATGCTCGTATTTCAGAAATTGAAAAAGTAGATAAAAGACTTTATAAATGTCATCAATCTTATGTAGTAAATCTTGAAAATATTATAAAAGTGGATAAAGAAAATGGTAAAGTATATTTTGAAGATAATGAACATTGTTTAGTATCAAGAATGAGATTAAAAGGGTTGATAGATAGAATAAAAAAACTTCAATAGTTTGATAAAGTTGGAGAGATTATGGGAGAAGTATTATATAATATTACATTTTTCATTCATATTGTGATTCTATTATTGATTTTTCATCAAGTGAGTGGAGTAAATCTGAGTAAAAAGTGGTTTATTTTTGCACCATTATTACTTCGTTTTCTGTTTTTTATTGCACCTGTGATTGCTTATTTTGTAACGTTACTTTTTTTGGTGTTATATTCTTTGTATCGAAATGATTTTCACAATAGGATGTTAGATATCTTTTATGGCTTATATCCTGTTGTTGTAGAAAGTCTTTTTAACAGAATATTAACATTTTTTGTTTTTCCATTATTGGGAGTTAGTATGAGAGAAACAGCTAGTAGTGGATATTTCTCATTATTAATTGAATTATTGATTTTCCCAACTTACTATTTTCTTATAAAATCCTTAAAGATTGATTTTAAAAATTTACAACAAGGTTTTAAAAAGCAATACTTAAATCGTTTTTTATGTTTAATTAATTTGACAATGATTGTATATTTTATTCTTTTGCAAATATTGTTAATTTTTGAAGATGTTATCAATTCTGCGATTTTTTATCGACAATATTTAATTGGTATTTATACTATTTTGTTTTTAATAATGTTGATTTATATAAATACAACTTTTAAAGATAGATTAGAGGAGGAGATTATTTATCAAAAGAATAGGCAATTAGAAGATTTAGCAAATTATAATCGACAAATAGAATCGCTTTATAATGAACTAAGGAATTTTCGGCATGACTATATAAATATTTTAAGTAGTATAAAAACAGGGATTGATAATCGCGATATTGATATTATATCTAGCGTCTATAATTCAGTCTTGTCAAAAACCACGGAGCAGTTTCAAAATCCAAAATATAATATTACCAATTTAATAAAAGTAAAAAATGAAGCAGTTAAAAGCATTTTATCCGCAAAGTTACTTGAAGCACAAAGTAAAGGAATAAACATTAGCGTTGAAGCAGAAAAAGATTTCAGTGAGTCACAAATGGAATTGTTGGATTTTGTTACGATTCTCTCAATATTAATGGACAATGCCATTGAAGGAGCTCAGTCAGCACAGAGTTCGGAAATAACGGTAGCTCTTTTTAATAGTGGTAATACAAATGTCTTGATTATAGAAAATACTACGGATGTTGCAAAGATTGATACATCAGATATCTTTTCATGTGGTTATTCTTCAAAAGGCAAAGATCGGGGAATTGGTTTATATAATGTAGCAAATATATTGAAAAAATATCCTAATGTATCCATTATTACGCAAAGCAAGGATTTTCATTTTAGACAGACAATTGAAATGAGATAAATTATTAGGAAATAAAAATACTTACATACTTAGTTGTAAGTATTTTTATTTTAGTGAGAATAGGTAAATAACAGATGATTAATGTCTCCCGTTTAAAAGTTTCCACCAATCAATTGCATTCATAAGAAATCCACCTCCTTGTATTTATTCTATCGAAATTTAAAGAAAATAGAAGACCATTGTCACAATTGGCTTGTATTTTGTCATAACTGGTAAATAAATTCCTAAAACTATTACAGAATATGACAAAATAATGACAGACTTTGACAAGTTTCTTTCAAATGAGTGAAGTTAAGCTACAATAAGTGTATAAAATGTAAATGAAGGCAATAAAAGTGTATCAGAATCGATCAAGTCCATATTAGTGATAAATATTGAATCTAACTATATAAAGGAGAAATAATAATTGTGAAGAATCAAAATTTTAATAAAGAAGTTCAACGCTTTTCAATCCGGAAATATTCATTTGGTGTTGCATCTGTACTGCTAGGATGCTTTCTGTTTAATGTTGCTAATGTTTCGGCAGATGAGACAACCTCAACGTCTACTGTTTCATCTACAACAGAGTCTGTTGTTTCCCATTCTGATAAAATGATAAATTCTAATGTTGAAAACAACTCTAAGAATAATCAAGCTGTGGATAGTGGTGTATCAAATAAAGTATCTATAGTTGATAATGTTCAAGTTCACAATAAAGAAAAATCAGTTTCAGTTACGGTTCAAACTAAACCAGTCGAAGATACTAAGCCGATATCAGAAAATAGAGTAACGTCTACTGTTTCAACATCTAATGTTCAAGTGGAACATGAAAATAATTCATCAGTTTCGTCCACACCAGACATGAAAGTCAAGGAGACTAGTGAATCTAACAATAATATAATTTCAAGTACTGCTTCTTCTACTCAAAAAGGCGATAATAATGTCTCAAAAAATAAGAATAACTTAGTTAATAAATCTTCGAATCAGTTAAAAGAGGGTGCAACAAAAACTATGTTTGCCTCAAAAATAGCGCGTCATGCATTAGCTGTGAACAATGGTTCTGTTGCAAGAGGTGACGATTATCCATGGAAACATGATAGTGTAGATCCCAATAATAGACAAATTGATAAGTGGAGACTATATACAAGAGAATGCACTTCTTTTACTGCTTACCGTTTAAGCTCAGTAAATCACTTTGAACTTCCGGGTGCTTATGGTAACGGTGGACAATGGGGAGGACGTGCAAGACGAGAAGGATATAGAGTTGACATGAATCCTGCAAAAGGATCGGTTGCTTGGTTAGATGATGGTTCCTATGGTCATGTTGCGTGGGTATCAAATGTCATTGGAAACAATGTAGAAATTGAAGAATATAATTATGGTTTCACACATAATTATCATATTCGGACGGTTGCTAAAACGGCATTCAGTGGTTATATCCATTTTAAAGATCTGGCTGGTGGCACCACTACTCCTAGTGAACCTACAAAACCTAATACAGGAGGAACATTACCTTCTTCAGGAACCTATCATTTTACAGACCGTAAAGGAATCAAAGCAGAACCTAAAATATCTAGTCCAGACCTTGCTTATTATGATAATGGTTATAGTGTAACTTATGATAAGACTTTAATTGCTGATAATTACGAATGGATTTCGTATATCTCTTATTCGGGGCACCGTCGTTATATTGCTATAAATAAAATTGCAACTCCAGTCACTCCAGTTGTAAAAGGGACGATCAATATACAAAATAAAAATGATCAAGCCGGTACTTTTGACGTTGTAATTACCAATGTATCTAGCAATAGTGGATTAAAAGAAGTACAAGTTCCAACTTGGTCTACTCAGAATGGTCAAGATGATATTATTTGGTATAGAGCTACTAAACAAAATGATGGCACTTATAAAGTTTCTGTCAATATTCGCGATCATAAAAATAATCGTGGGGAATACAATATTCATCTTTATTACGTTATAGACAATGGTAAGCAAATAGGTGTAGGTGGCACCAAAACGACAATTGCAGAAGTACAAACTCCAGCAGTTACTCTTACAGGAACTATTAACATACAAAATAAGAATAATCAAACAGGGACATTTGATGTAGTTATTTCAAATGTTGCTAGTCCGAATGGTGTAAAAGAAGTAAAAGTACCTATTTGGGCAAGTCAAAATGGTCAAGATGATATTATTTGGTATAGAGCCACTAAACAAAACGATGGCACTTATAAAGTTTCAGTTCGTGCAAGTGATCATAAAAATTACCAAGGAGAGTACAATATCCATTTATATTATGTCCAAAACGATGGTAAATTAGTTGGTGTTACTGGTACAAAAACAGACGTACACTTTATCACAAAACCTGCTATACCTGACAGAGGAGTTTATACTTTTACAGGACGATCTAGTATTAAAGCAGAGCCTAAAATTTCTTCTCCTGAATTAGCTTATTATGAAGCTGGAAATACAGTTAATTATGATAAAGTTCTATTTGCAGATGGACATTATTGGATTAGTTACCTTTCCTTCTCAGGCAATCGTCGATATATCAGCATTGCCTAATTTTCTAAAGGCAGAAAATAGAAAATACACATATGTTACAAATAGATTACAAATATTTCAAAAATGTGTTGATTTTTACAAAACAAAGTTGTATAATGATTTTGGAATTTAAGGATTCCTGAAAAAGAAAGGAAATACAATGAAAAAATCATATAAATTAGCAAGTATAACTATGTTATGCTCCTTGCTTTTACTGGGCGCTTGCCATAAAAATGAAACAAAAAGTGATTCGAATGACCATTCGACAGTAAAGACTGCACAAAGTAGTTCTAAAAAAGCAAAATCATCTAAAGCTAAGAAAAAGATGACTGCTAACGCGAGTAGTAATAAAAAAGCAGGGGACAGTACTCAATCTGCTGCTAGTGAACAGATGTCACCTGCTCAATCGTCAACTACTCAACCCTCTTCAAGTACAACTAACGCCGATAGTAATACTTCTCCTGCAGCAGAAACAAAGTCTACAGTTGACGTAAACGCTCTTGCTAGTGGTGATTTTTCAACAATTTCAGGAACTTGGAGTAATGACTTGGGAAAAAGTATTACCATTAATTCTAATGGTCAAGCTGCTTTTGCAGGTGAGAAAAGAGAGTATGGTCTTACTTCTGAAAAAATAGTCGCGAACACATTTTGGGGAACGATTTATCCTAAAGACGCTCAAGTAGGTGGTGCTGCTTTTATTGTGGTTCCTGCTGGTGTAGCTGATCCTGTTACGGGACAGGTTTCTAATACAGACCGGATTTTGAGTGGGCAAGATGAAAATGCCAATACACATCCCTTTTATAGAAATTAAGATGATAAACACAAATTAGAAAGTAGGACAAGTGATGAAAAAAATGTTTGATCACAAAGAACAACGTTTTTCCATTCGTAAATATTCGTGTGGTGCAGCTTCTGTTTTGATTGGGTGTGTCCTCTTTATGGGCGGTCAAACCGTGTCAGCTGATGAACAAGCCACGACAGGAACAGTACCTGAAGCAGCTCAAGTTGGCACAGCAAATAAGACTCAAAACACAACTGAATCAATTGATGTGTCTTCTCAATCAGCAGCAACTCAAAAAGAAACTGCTGTAACAACAACTGCGCCAGCTAGCTCATCAGCAGACACGGGTGTTGCTAAAACGTCTTCTGAAAATACTCAAAAGACGATAACGGCAGATAAAGCTGTTTCTGTAGCTACAGAGACGACACCTTCTCAAACAACGACTGTTGATGCAGCGACACAGACAGAAGACGAAACAACAAATTCATCTGTTGATGCAACAACAGACACAGCTACCCCTTCAACAACTGTAAAAGTTGAAAAGAGTCCTGTCGAAAAAGAAGCAGGGAAAGAAGAAGCTGATGTTGCGAAATTGATGGATAAAACGCAACCAGCACAACAAGCTCGTCTTGCAGAATCCAAAGTAACGCAAAGTGTACCTTCTTTACCAAGTCAGGGCTATTACACTTATACGAAACGTACGGAAGTGAAAAATGAACCGAAAGCAAGTGCAGCATTGCAATTTTATGTAAATGCGGGGGATCGTGTTTTTTACGACCAAGTTTTGATTGCAGATGGATACCAATGGCTAAGTTACCGCTCTTATAGTGGTGTTCGTCGCTATGCGGCTATTAACAAGCTGATTCAATCTGAACCTCAACAGCCAGCAAAGCAAACACCTTCTTCAACAGGAACTCTCCCTTCTAGAGGAAGATATGCTTTCTCTAGAACGACAGAGGTTAAGAATGAAGCTAAATTGTCAGCTCCGACACAATTTACCTTTAATAGGGGCGACAGTGTCTACTATGATAAAGTGCTGGAAAATGATGGCTATCAATGGATTAGCTATGTTTCATATAGCGGTGTTCGTCGTTATGCGGCTGTGACAAAATTAGCTCAGTCAGAGTCTCAAAAACCAGCTCAAAACAAGGTGACAGGTACGATTCACATTGAAAACAAGACTTCCCAAGGTTTTGATGTGGTGGTGACAAATGTCAGCTCGACCAAGGGTGTGAAGACAGTGAAGTTGCCTATTTGGTCCAGCCAAGGCGGTCAAGATGACATCATCTGGTACGA